>NZ_CP063397.1:7500-195000 GCF_021729845.1 Rhizobium sp. SL42 | reverse complement strand
TAGAGTATACCAAGGCGCTTGAGAGAACTATGCTGAAGGAACTCGGCAAATTGCACGCGTAACTTCGGAAGAAGCGTGACCCCATTTTACGCAAGTGAGATGGGGTGGCACAGACCAGGGGGTAGCGACTGTTTATCAAAAACACAGGGCTCTGCGAAGTCGCAAGACGACGTATAGGGTCTGACGCCTGCCCGGTGCTGGAAGGTTAAAGGGAGAGGTGCAAGCTTTGAACTGAAGCCCCAGTAAACGGCGGCCGTAACTATAACGGTCCTAAGGTAGCGAAATTCCTTGTCGGGTAAGTTCCGACCTGCACGAATGGCGTAACGACTTCCCCGCTGTCTCCAGCATAGACTCAGTGAAATTGAATTCCCCGTGAAGATGCGGGGTTCCTGCGGTCAGACGGAAAGACCCCGTGCACCTTTACTATAGCTTTACACTGGCATTCGTGTCGGCATGTGTAGGATAGGTGGTAGGCTTTGAAGCTTGGACGCCAGTTTGAGTGGAGCCATCCTTGAAATACCACCCTTATCGTCATGGATGTCTAACCGCGGTCCGTTATCCGGATCCGGGACAGTGTATGGTGGGTAGTTTGACTGGGGCGGTCGCCTCCGAAAGAGTAACGGAGGCGCGCGATGGTGGGCTCAGACCGGTCGGAAATCGGTCGTCGAGTGCAATGGCATAAGCCCGCCTGACTGCGAGACTGACAAGTCGAGCAGAGACGAAAGTCGGTCATAGTGATCCGGTGGTCCCGCGTGGAAGGGCCATCGCTCAACGGATAAAAGGTACGCCGGGGATAACAGGCTGATGACCCCCAAGAGTCCATATCGACGGGGTTGTTTGGCACCTCGATGTCGGCTCATCGCATCCTGGGGCTGGAGCAGGTCCCAAGGGTTTGGCTGTTCGCCAATTAAAGCGGTACGTGAGCTGGGTTCAGAACGTCGTGAGACAGTTCGGTCCCTATCTGCCGTGGGTGTAGGAATATTGACAGGATCTGTCCCTAGTACGAGAGGACCGGGATGGACATATCTCTGGTGGACCTGTTGTCGTGCCAACGGCATAGCAGGGTAGCTATATATGGAATGGATAACCGCTGAAGGCATCTAAGCGGGAAACCAACCTGAAAACGAGTATTCCCTATCAGAGCCGTGGAAGACTACCACGTTGATAGGCCGGGTGTGGAAGTGCAGCAATGCATGAAGCTTACCGGTACTAATAGCTCGATTGGCTTGATCGTTCTCATTGACCATGCTCATCGGCCGCCTCAGCGGCGGCGATGAAGCCAAAAACGTGTTCATATCTCAAAACGAAGTCGAAACGACTTCTACCAGCTTCTCTTTTATTGCCCTTAGCTGACCTGGTGGTTATTGCGGGGTGGCTGCACCCGTTCCCATTCCGAACACGGCCGTGAAACGCCCCTGCGCCAATGGTACTCCGTCTCAAGACGCGGGAGAGTAGGTCGCTGCCAGGTCTGCTAAAGGCAAACATAAATCTTCTCTAAACATTCTACGGCCCTTGAGCCGATCAGGGGTCGCCAAAAGCGACCCTTATTCGTTTGTAGAATACGCAAAACACAGGGTTGGATCAGAGGCTTCGGCTTCGTGCCAACCTTACAGGAGACAAAACCTTCGGTTTTGCTCCGGCACAGTCCGTCATCGCATAGCGATGACGTAATCGCGACATTCGGCAAAGCCGAATGCGCTTGGCGCGGGGTGGAGCAGCCCGGTAGCTCGTCAGGCTCATAACCTGAAGGCCGCAGGTTCAAATCCTGCCCCCGCAACCAGTTCAGACATAGATCAATAACCGCCTCGGTATAACAGGCGCTTAACCGCCAAATCTCCCGCACCGCCTCTGTCATCCAGGGGCGGTTTTTGCGTTTTTGCAGCGGCGGTTCTGCAGAATTTTTGAATATGCCGGCTCTAGAGTGTTATCCAAAAAAGACCGCCAGTCATATCTATATGATAAATCGGCTTGGCGTGCCGCCGCAATATACTGCAGTTCTTTCGGGTGACTTCGCTAATTGAAACGGAAGGTCACCGGCGCAAAGCCCATGACGCCGCATTAAGCTGCGCAAAAGGTGCTTGGAAGTCGACGACGGTTAAAGACACCAATGAAGTCGTAGGGTTCTGAAGTTCGCGGCATAAACCAGTACAAGACTAAAACGTCGTCCTGTCCGCCCTGTTCAAGCGCGCTCTCTGAGCAGGTTCTGAGATTGAGGTCAAATTGCGCCGGTTGCACTGGAGCGCCGACGGCGACGGCGATTGTTTGCATCTTTTTGCTGGTACCGAACGTGATGCCCGTGTGAAAGAAAAGATGCGGCTTGCCGCTCGTCTTCCTCATTCCCTTCTTCATCAACTTTTCGATCTGTCTCTGTTGAGGGATATCGACGTTCAGAAGGCGGTGGCCGAAACGGGTCCAACCGTCCGGCCGCCTCTTTTCAAGTGAAGCTAGGAGTTTTGCCCAGAACTCGGTGGTCGCGGCAGATTGTGATGACAGTCGAACCCCACGGTTTTCGTCACGGACATACTTTAGGGTCGTGGATAAGCCATACCAGGCGTGGTGGCTTCCATCGTATTCGTCCTCCCCGATGTTGAAGCGGGTTTTCGAATATAGGGTAAGAAGATCCATTTCGTCCGCGGTATAGGTTGCATTTCGCTCAAGTTCCGCTCGTCGGCTCAGATAGTGACAACGTTCGACTTCACTCGGCACCATTTCAAGAACAGTCTCGATGTCGAACACCGACATCGTTGGTGCGATGTCCGCGTCTTCGGGTACAAGACCGACTTGCTTGAGCTGTGGCCAATGTGATGACAATGGGCCAACAGCATCTTGGACGATGTTCACCCTTACAATGTCGCGGACGTCTTGCGTGTGAATAGTCAGCGGGCCCTGCCGCGTGGTGAATGATAACGTCCCGCTCCTGCCGATGATGCGCTGTTTCAATCTCAGCGACTGTTCCGAAGGCGCGACGATCAATTCATTCATTGTGTCTTTCAGGCTTCGAAGAGCTCCCCGACGGGCCGCGGCGCTGATTTTGGCCGACTTTGCCTCGAATATCAGCACAGTCTTGTCAATAACCGCCACAAGATCGGATTCCCAAGTGGTCACGCCACCGTTATCGGTCCATTTTACCTGTTCGCGAACATCAGCATGTGGTAAGTATTTCCGCACTGCTGCGCTTAGACGAGCCTCTAACCAGTCCGCACGTGCTTTCTCGGCAGCCTTCTTGAGCTTCGGTGCCTTCGCGCACAAACTCTCGATAATCTCTGCCAAATGAACACCAAGGATCTGAGGACCGACACAGAAGAAGCTGCTGTCGTCCAGCTTAATGAGCGGCTTGCGTTGAACCGAATTGTCAAGATGCAGGTGTTGAAGGTCCGCTACTGTAACTTCACCAAAATCTAAGGACAACTTCGAGAGTACAGCTATGATCGGCTGCCTCTGTTCGATCGGCGCAGCTGCTACCAGCTCAGCATTTGAGAATCTGAAAAGGCTCATCCAGCGTTGTTCGTTGATGTTCCACAAAAGTGCAAAAAGCTGCTTTTGATCATGTAGGAGCATCGCTGCGCGGGAAGAAATCTCTACTTGCTCTTTTGGCTCGAGGTTACGGATGAAAGCCTCAAGCATCGCCTTTCCGGAGTTCTTCCGGGTCATCCAAACGCGCATATCTTCCAGATGAGCCTGAACCCGGCTTTCAGATATGTCGATGATCGCGGAAAGTGCAGCAACGGCTTCTGTCGCGTCGCAACCGTAGTGATGCCGGAACGACCCATTGACCGACATCGCTAACTCTGAAGCATATTGCCGAGTTTGAAACCCCTGCCGCGGCCCCCTAACTGCCAGCGTCCAGCGTTGGATTAGGTTCAACATTTCCTGTCGGCGGTTTTCGGCTGCGTCGGGCGAGACCTTGCTTTTTGCTTGATCCTGATAGGCCTGCGCATTCTGACCGATCAGATTGATGATGCGCTCCGTGACCAGCGGATAATCGGTTTTAGGATCGGAGGCGGCGCGGTGACGTGAGAGCGCCAACGCCTGGATCAATTCAAGATGAAAAAGCTCCAAGCGGTATTTCTCACCCGGCTTCGATGGATTCAAACCGTGAATAATCACCGAAAAGGCGGCGCGTGCCAGAAACTCCAACGCATCGACGGCAGTCGTCTCTTCGACGAGCTTACCAAGTGTCTGGCGAAACAGATCGGTCGCGATGCTTCCTGCCGCGTGAGCGGCGGCTACTTCTTCATCCCTTAACTGGTCCGAGCTCATTTTCACCTCATTGCCCCCAAGTCGATCTTTCTACAAACCCCAAGCTGGTCGGTTTATAACTTCGGGTGCTGGCGACATTTATCTGTTACCTGTGTCGCGAGCTTGGAGCCGTTCAAAATAATCTTGAATGGGTACGAGGCTCATGTTCCCAGGTTATCAAACTTACGAATGAACGCGCTCTGCAAGGTTGCATCCTGCAAAAGTGTTCGGCCGTACTCGCCGACGTAAGCCACTATCGCCTCCTGCAGGGCGTCACAGAAGACAATCTTTCTGGTGGTATCGACCGCGGGAGCACCTGTGCGCCAGATTCTCCAGCCACTCTTTGTTCGTGCTTCATGAAGCAGCGCACATCGGACCGAGGAATAGAATTCGGCAGCGGAATTTTCGTCAAACCACTCTTTGAACGGCATCTCATCCTGCAGGAACTGACAGAAAACCGTGCCGCTCTTCGTGTACTCAAATTGGCTTAGGACCTCTCCTCGCTTGAGGTGCCTATATTTCATTCCGTTCCTGGTGGCTGCCAGGAACTCTATCAGCGCACACTGTAGAGAGACCATCGAGAATCACTCTCCCCGCCAATCGCCATTCTTCTGAATGAACTCTATCGGCCTAAAGTATCGAAGCTGCAGGCGCTGCAGAAAGAAGTTGTCGAAAGCGTCCGCCCAAGAATCGGGGGAGCCACCGACTGTCAATATCCTTTTCTGGTTTTCCCAGTCTTCGACGGTGAGGTCGCCAGCAATATAGGTTTTTTCGCGTGTGCCGCTTATCATACAAATCTCCGATACGAGCGAGCGCAGGGCTCACGGTTGATCTTGTCCAGCATCAAGCTCTTCCAGTTCTGCGCGAATGCCGGCCGCGATCGTCGTGGCCATAAGCGAGAACGCTTCGAGGCGCCTTAAACGTTCTTCCAGGTCCTGCTTTTGCTCCGTGCTCGGATCTTCGATTATTTTGGTTTCATCGGAGAGAAATCTGATAACCGGGAGGACAGGTGAATTGTCCTCTGTGGCAAGCTTGGCAGCAGTCACCCACTCCTTCGTTGTGTCGAGAGCGCCTTCAGACGCTCTCGCGAGGCAAAAGCGGATCAAGATGCGCGCTGAGTAGTCCAGTCCCTCGACACATTCGAGCCACTGTCTGCTTGCATCGCTCTCCTCGTCGGCTTTGTAGGGCCGTCTCGCGGGCCGGAGATATCTGGGCGTATCATCACCGGGGTCGAGGCTTTCCAACGCTCGGAGAATCGGTTCAAGGCCTTGGAAAGGGCGGATTCCGTCTGGCAAGACGTCAGCCTTCGCCCAGAGCTCGAGGATCACTTGGGAGCACAGAGCCATCTTTACGGAACGCTCGTCTCCCACTGCCGCTTCGGCTGCCTGCATGAGCTCGGCGATGTAGTGGCTCATCCAGCCCGCAAGGGTGTTGTGAATCCCTGCTCTGCCCAGCTGCCTAACAAGCAGTCTACCAAGCTCCGACACATCCGTGGGCAGCGTCGAGGGCACCGTTTCGTCGGAGGACGTAGAGTCTGTCATATGTACGTCGTTTTGTTTTAGAACTGTGCCCGGAGCTTTCATGCCCACTGTTCCTCTTGTCGATTTCAACCTCGATGATGAGATCCATGCCCACTTCCTCAAGGAAGCTCTTCAAAGCCGTTCTCTTTATCCGCAGCCAATGCCCATCGGTACGAAATGCCGGGTCATATTGATCACGTTCATTTGCTCCGCTGGACGTTTCTGACCAGGCGGCCCGCTCCAGCAGAACAGCCCCGCTGACATCCGTCCAAACGGTGGCGGGACCGTCGGATTTCGTGACTTTGAGAATATCGTAGACCTGCAGTCCGGGCTCAGGCATGTCGCGAGCAAGCGACATACGCGTTGGGTCTTGGCCATCAATTCGATGCTCGCGGCCAAAGTCGCGAAGTAAGCCTTTGAACCGAAACGCACCCACATCGATTTCGGCCTCGGAGCCTTCGTGCGGCAGGTGATAGTCCCAACTGCTCGTGCAGGCTTGCAGTGAACGACAAAGAGCTGCGGCCGTTTCCGGCACGACCAGCGCCGCATTGATATTCACGGATTTCCAAAATTCGCTGGATCTTGTTGTGTGACTGGCAGCGACCACGAGCCATTCGGGATCATCAAGCCCGGCCTCTGTGAGGAATTCCTCTTCCTCTATCTCATCGGTCCACCTGTCAATCGCCGCTGAACCCTTCGCTGGCTGTCGCCAGAACCGCGGTTCAAGCGGCTTAGGTCCTCGCAGATCCGAAAGCCAGCTGGGTGGATAAGTTAAGCCAAAGCGACCGAGCCAATTGTCGAGTGTTCCATAGTCGTCCCCATCGGGATCTTGCCGGACTGCGTGGGTTGTTACAAGATCGCCCAACACGCACCACATCGCGTGCCACTCCACATACCTATTATATCGTTCTACCTCCGGAAGGGAGCCATCGCGATGCATGGTGCTCATTCCTTGTCCCAGTCGACCTCTTCTTGGTTCTTCGTCCCAGCGCCAAATGTCAGCCGTCACATGCCATTGATCGACGATCCACTCCTCGGCCTTACAAATGAACTCCTCAGTCGAGACATCAGCGAAGACACGTGCAGCCGGCTGATACCACCCCTCCAAGGTTTCCCGCTCATCGAAGCGGAACCGGCGCTCGGCTTTGTCTTGCCGTGTCCGGTCGTATCGCCCTCGTAGCTCATAGCTATGCGCTACGACTGGGGGGAGGGGGGACTGATTGACCGAGTGGATGGTTTCAAGCAGTGGTGGATCAATGGCTACTGCTCCCTCCTTTTCGAGCTTGAGCAGCGCAGACTTCGCAAATTCACGAATGAGCATATGTGGCAGTTCTTTGCCGATTGCCTGGCTTATCAGGAAGTCGACGTGCTGCGCGCAGATTGACGGCCTTTCGAGTGCAATCCTGTCGAGTGCGATGACGAGCCACAACCGATTGGTCAGCCAATAGAAGGCCGCGTTGCCGTCCCGAAAGGTACCCTCCATCTTGCGGTCGGCGCACGCGATGACCTCGCGAAGGAGAATGTCGTCGCCGATTCGGCAGGCGATCCGAAGTCCATGGGCTGCCCGCCAGCGGGCGCCCACTCCAATATCGCTGAGATAGGCCGAGAAAAACCGCGCCATAGCCGCGACCGGCGTCTTTGGTAGATCATCGAGATCCCAATTGGCCTGCTCCTCCCGCTTGATCCTGTTCTTCAGGCGGCTTGAGTATGTTTGGAGAGTTTTTCCGGAGACTTCGGGGCCAACAAATTTTCCCAAGAATCTTATCAGATGGTAGAGCCTGACCGGGCCAAGGTTGTCGGCATGGCGCTCGATGCTCGCAAGCAGCAACTGTTGCTTTTCGGTGTCCGACAGCAGCGAAACTGCGAGCATGTCGCCTAGAACTGCCTCGTCGTGGCGAATATACGCTGACGCTTCAAGGAAACCGTCGAGGATCACCTGTGGCAAACGGGACTGGGTCCAATTCCGAACAGCCGGAGAGCCTGCCCATTCAGCTAAGCACGCGGTGATTTCGGCCAGGATGTATCGTCTTTCAAAACTATCGGCTTCCCAGCTCGAGAGCGCATCCAGATATTTGACGCGATTCCGCGGCTGGTCGGGGCGGATTTGCTGGAGAAACTCTTCGAGAGATCCGAATGGTTTCGACTTTTGAGGACGTGCGTCATATCGCGTCCAAGTCTCCTGAAGGCTCTCGACCGACGTGCAGTCGCATTTGGTGAGATCAAAAGGCTCTGCTGGCTCGCCCGCGTGATCTGCCCCAAAGTCCGGTTCAGGTTTCTCCGGTCCCGATTGTCCCGGCTCCTGGATTCCTCGCAGGAAGGATACGGCCTTGACCGCGTGATCGCACCAGAAATCGTGTTTTGATGGAATCCGAACGACAGATTCTAACAGTCGCTCATTTGGTCGCCCGCTGTCCAACAGCTCGTTACGAGCAATCTCGGATGCAAGAGGGCGCTTATCGTCGGCGCCACACAGTTCGACCGCCTTAAGGAATGTGTGGGAATCAGGCGAGGAGTCCTCGGAGTAGAAGGGCAGCAAGGCCGCAAATTGTGCGGGTGTCAGATCGACGTTAAGCAGCCCTTCTGACGCGATGACAGGTAACGAGTTCTTCCGCGGCGTTATTGCTTCATCTTCCCATCTGGCGACACAGGCGAGGCCGGTCGAGAAATCCAATCTCGCGAGCGTGCGCGAGACGGAGTCCCAAGGGAAGTGGTCATTATTTTCCAGCCGGAAGGCCGCGTCGCTTACCACCACAGCAAAGTCGGTTGCTATGCGCCGACGCTCTTCGTGATCGAACGATGAACGAAGCTGGGTCGCGAAATTTTCGAAGACCATCAACTCGTTGATAACGTTGTCGTCGATCTCGGCAGCAACCTCAATGGCGTCGCTAAACAGGACTCTCGCATCATCGGGGCTAATCGGCTCGATGGATCTGGAGAGCGTCAAGAGTGCGCTGACTTTACTGCTGGCGCTCGCCCGTTCGGCTTTGATTCTGGCTGCCTGGTCGCTGGCGAGCTTAATGAGCTCCGCATGCAGGAGCGGGTCGACAGCAAAAGCGCTGATCAGTTTTGCCCAGGTCTCAGGTGCTCGGTCACGCTGCACGATATCCAGCGAAAGCTGACAAAGTGCGGCGCGTGCGATGCCCGATACGACCATAAGTTTTGCGAGCGAATGCGCACAAGTCTCGCGCATCGGACCAGTATAATAGGATTGGTAGAGCCGATAATTGTCGTCCGAAAGCGAACTTGCTGCGGTCTTCAGCTTTTCAAATTGCTGTTCGACATTGTCTTTTCCGGTGAGGACAGCTGCACGCGCTGCATAGAATGGGCCAACGACCGAAACGTACTCCGACAGCTTCCTGTCGACACGGGATACTTTCCGTTTCGGAGCTGTCGACTGTTCTGACGCGCCTTCCTCCGGCGTTGGTTCGTCAGGTTCCACCAAGAATAGCTTGCAGTCAGCTTTCCCCGCCTGAAGTGTTTCGAGGAGCGTCCAGGCGCGCAGGAGGCACGCGAGAGATGCCGTCTGATAAGGGGCAAGTCGAGTGCTGAGTCGATTGTGGGGTGAAGCAATTTCGGCAAGGATGGGGAGAACAACTTCCGGATTTTCCGAACGCGCAACAATGCATTCGCACGCGGTGAGCATTAGCTCGGCTAACGAGCTGAATTGCGGTTCGCTGTGCTCATACTGGTGCTCTTGTGACTTCGCGATCGCTCCGCGATTCGAAAGCGTCAGGACATCAGCAACAAGGTTCGTGGGCACATAATCCTGCACGGCCAGACATTGTTGCAATTCGAATGCAAATCGCCACGGAGTACCTGCGCTCTTCGCAAAAGTATCGAGGTCATTGAGAAGCGCCTTTTCGTCCATCGCGTGCAGGCGTTTGAAAAGGACATTTAGGGAATCGAAAACCCAGGAGCGCGGCTGCCAACTCATAGCAAGATCGAACGTTTCCCGAGCTCCATCTGTTCGTAGCTTTGCCTCCAAAACGGCGGCGAAGGCAGTGTCGGGGATATCCCATTGCTTGAAAGATTGAAGGTGTTCGTCACCATCAAGGCTATCGTGATATTCAGTTCGGAGTTGATCCCAAGACCGCAGTTGCCTCCGGATCTCGCGAACCTCTATCCAGTTCTCCGCACGTGCGGCGAGCGCGAGGCCATAGCAAAGCGCCGGCCCCTGGAGCTTTTGATTTTCTGCATCTCGAAAGACGATTCGATCCATTTCGTCTGGACTGAAAGCCGCTGCCAGATCAAGGTTCTCTTCAATGATCCTCTCGATGGCAGAGTCGGTATTCAGCGCCTCCGCGGCAATGAGGATAGTAATGATCGCGTCAGCTGTGTCGTGATTCTCGCGGCATACAAAAAGGGCGAGCCGCAGTCGTTGGCGCTGTACCCGCCTGCGCTGGGCGGGGTCCGCGATTGCCGCCGGCTCGCCTTCGCTTTTGATGAGCGTTAGCAGATCGCTGCCCCGATCGGCAGCGACGAGGGCTTGTGCATAGTGCTCGGCGGCATATTCGCTGGTTGAGTGAGTTTGCGAGAAATGGTCTGCAATTTTCGCGCGCATCAATTTGCGATCTGTTGCCGCGTCGTCGCTGATAAAGTGCTCAAAATCCTCGTCGGCGAAAGACATGGCGCCGGCGTTAACCTGCAAGCCGGGTTCGAGATCGGAGCAAATGTCGGTGATCTGTGCTTCTACAACTCCGCTGACAGCTGCAAGATCGGCGGTTGGAATCGGCCTGGGCATTTCGATCAATGCTGCACAAAATTGATCGACGGCCGCCTTGCTTGTGGCCTTGCCCATCGCAAAGTCCAGCTGCGCGCGAAACACCTCGTTCAAGCTCTTGCCGTTCGGCCTGAGGTAGGCGAGGGTCTGGTCGGCGTTGCCTCCACCAAAGGCGATGGCATAGTTCTGGACCCGCGGATTTCCTTTCGAGAGAAGATGGAAGTCCACGATCCAGCCATCGTCTATTCCGTCCAACTGCGGCGAGACGAACGCCGTTGTCTCCTCCTTGGTGAAGCCGACGAGCATGTTCCGCGCGAAATTTGTGGGAAGGCCAAGTTCTAAAATTTGTCCGGTTCGGGCGGAAACGACGAGACGAACATTGGTAGGGAGCTCACCAAGCGCGAGGAAGTCAGGCACAAAGCAGCGGTCCTCTTCCTTTCGTGCCTTGGCCGCGGTCACGGCGTTGTCGGCAGCGTCTATCGCAATGACCAGCAAGCTAAGTGGGTCTTGCTGAGACAGAAGAGCGCCAGCCCTGACGAGTTGCTCGTGGAACTCCCGAGCGAAATCCTTCACCCGGCTTGACGGCAGGAATGCCGGCATATTGCATTCGAGCGCGAGCTCATTGGCGAGCTGAATGAAAGCATCTTCCCGGCGATGACGATAAGCGTTGCTGTTCAGATAGGTTCCACCGCCGTAGCAATCATAGGTGATCAGCTTAGAGCCCTCTGGAAGAAGTCTTTTGACCTCAAAAAGAGCGGTCGATTTGCCGCATCCGCCGATCCCGTGAACGAAGATCCGCTGCACTCCGTCAAGAATTTCGTTTGCTATTGCCTTGACATCCTCGCGCATGACCAGCCGCGTGGGCTCGATCACTCTGGACGGGCAGGGGAATAGTGCTTCCCTTTTCGCGTAGCCTAACCAGCCAAGAACCGTCTCCTTGCGGATCGCGGACCTTTTTTCGTCCGGCCGCATCAGGTTGCGGATTTTCTTCAACAATAGATCGCGCGTCTCGCTCGCGTCGTCGCCAGTCCAATCGGAGATCGACGAGATGGCGCTCTCTTCCAGTGCCATGAGGCTTGTTGTTCCGCACAACGAAAAGTCTAGGGCCGCACAGAGCCGGTCGAAAGCTCGTACACCAAGGCCACTCGCACGTCGAAGCGTATCGCGCGCGGCAGCATTGTCCGCAGTCTTTGGCAAAGCCTCCAAGACCGCGGAAGAGATCGACTGGTTACTGACGAGCCTTACCTTCAAGGCACCGTTGTCCAGAAGACCCGGCCTCATTTGGTCTATTCTGGAGAATGCCTTGGCAAGCTTGCGGATTACGGAGTTATTGGTTGTTTTCGCGGTCGACGCCGTGAGGCGCGACATGGTCCAATTCTGGTTTGGGTCGGAGCCGGAATACTTCAGCTGATCGATAACCACCTTCGCGGCATTTTCGATGGTTTCGTCGCCATAGTAGAATGTGCAGTCGACGCCGTCCCAGGTGTCACTTGGCGCGCCCTTTTCATCTTTGAGGAGCATACCCTCGACAGTAATGGCGGCAATATCCGAGCTGGGGAGCAACATATCTAGGGCACGACGAAGGGCCCATAATTCGTGAAAATCATCTCCAAGCCCGGACCCACGCGCACCACCAAAGTCGAAATTGGGCATAAGCAGCTCTATGCTCGGATGATTCTATTGATCAATCCTGCCAATATTTACCGTTGCGCGATAGTGCGAACGTCAAAGCGACCCCCAATTGCAACGATTTACTCAACTTGCCCGCTAAGTAGCGGCAGATCCCGCGGTTCTGCCAGGACGATCAAATTGGGTGGGGCAACTTGCCCAGAATGGTATGCTTCCGGTAACGAGACGCATCCTGCGGACCGGGCTGTCGTGAACCGAGCCCATAGTCTCGGCCAACCGGCTTCCATCCCTTGCGTTTAACGGGCCGCTTTTTGCGGCCCTTTTGCTGAGCAGGGCTCTTTTCCGGGCCCTGCGATCTTCTTCTGTCTGTTTAGGGGCTGGCAGCCCCGTCCTCCGTCAAGACCAAGCCCTTCGGGCAAAAGCATCCGGGCCGTGGCTCGGCGTTCGCCTGCGCCCGCACCACCCCGGACGCTTTTGGTCTGGACGGTTTCCCCCCTCTCTTCGCCAGAGGGGCAGATCGGTTGCATGCGCAACCCGATCAAAGGAAAAGGGACATGAAGACCGACGTTTACAGCCAAGTGACGGATAAGATTATCGCCGATCTGGAAAAGGGCGAGCTGACCTGGCTGAAGCCTTGGAGTGCCGGCAATATGGAGGGAAGGATCACCAAACCACTACGGCATAACGGGCAGGCCTATAGCGGCATCAATGTTCTGATGCTGTGGGGCGCGGCTATCGAGGCTGGTTTTTGCTCGCCCTATTGGATGACTTTCAAGCAGGCCAATGGACTTGGCGCGCATGTGCGCAAGGGCGAGCGTGGCAATATGGTTGTCTATGCGAACACCATCACCAGGACCGAGGAACAGGACGACGGCGGCGAGGAAGAGCGGCACATTCCGTTTATGAAAGCCTATACGGTTTTCAACGTTGAGCAGATCGAAGGGCTGCCCGAGCAATATTATGCGAAGTCCGAACCCGTGATTGATCCGGCCATGCGGATTGAACACGCCGAAGCGTTCTTTTCCACGACCCGTGCCGATATTCGCCACGGCGGCAATCAGGCCTATTACAGTGGCGCGAGCGACCATGTGCAGATGCCCTGTTTCGAGAGCTTTCACGCGCCAGAGGCTTACTATGCGACGCTGGCGCATGAACTAACCCACTGGACAAAACACAAGAACCGCCTTGACCGGGAGCTTGGTCGCAAAAAGTGGGGCGATGAAGGTTATGCCCGCGAGGAACTGGTCGCCGAACTTGGCGCAGCATTTCTGTGCGCCGATCTGGAATTGACGCCGGTGCCCGGTGCGGATCATGCGGCTTATATTCAGGGCTGGCTCAAAGTGCTGAAGGAAGACAAGCGCGCCATCTTCAGCGCAGCCGCCCACGCGCAGCGCGCCGCCGATTTCCTGCACGGTCTGCAGAGCGTTGCGGACACCGAGGAAGGAGCCGCCGCGTGAGCGGCGGTTCCTCCTGAATCGGCGGAAAATTTCGCCCCCGCCAGAGGCGGGCGCTGGATATATGAGGTTTGAAGTTGATCTATTATGATCAATTATGTTGAGTATTCTGCGACATTATCAAACTTGAAAATGGTTTGAGAAACGTATAATATACTCAGTATGGCTGAGCAATATGCATCACTGTTAAACCGACTTGATAAAGACCTCCCCGAAGGGCTGGTCGTGGATGCCGCTTGGCTGGAAGCGCGCGGCATACCCAGCAATCTGCGCGCCTACTACGTCAAGGCCGGCTGGCTGGAACAGCCGGTGCGCAGCGTCTATAAAAGGCCGCGCGGCTCGCTGAGCTGGCAGCAAGTCGTCATATCGCTTCAGACCCTGCTCTTGCGAACGACGCTCTATGTCGGTGGGCGCACCGCGCTGGAACTACAGGGCTTTGCTCATTATCTCTCGCACGAGACCAAGACCGTTCACCTCTATGGCCCGGACAAGCCGCCAGCATGGCTGCAAAAGTTGAACCTTCCGCAACGCTTTGTCTATCACAACAGCGCAACCTTGTTTCGCAACGATCCCATTATGCAAGACCTGGGCAGCCTTGGCTGGAACATCGCGGATGGACCGCCGCGCGATCTCAGCCGCTTCCAGGGCGGCAGTCTGACGTCGCTTCCATGGGGACAATGGGACTGGCCCCTGACCCTTTCGCAGCCCGAGCGTGCCTATCTCGAAATGCTCGATGAACTGCCACGCCATGAGAGTTTCCATCAGGCCGATATGATCATGCAAAGTGCCGCAAATTTCAGCCCGAGGCGTCTGCAAAAGCTGCTGGTGGCCTGTGACAGCGTCAAGGTCAAACGCCTGTTCTTCCTCTTCGCGGATCGTCACCGCCATGCGTGGCTCAAGCGTCTGGACAAGGATGCGATCGATCTGGGCAAGGGCAAACGCATGCTTGTCCCCGGAGGCAGGCTCGATCCGGTCTATCTGATCACCGTGCCGGAGGACCTTGATGCCGTTTCGTGACCAGTACCAGGCCCAGGTTCGGCTGCTTATGCGGCTTCTTCCCATCGTGGCGCGCGAAGCCTGTTTTGCGCTCAAGGGCGGAACGGCAATCAACCTCTTTGTGCGCGACCTGCCGCGCCTCTCGGTCGATATCGATCTGATGTATCTGCCGGTGCATGACAGGCCGGAAGCATTGGCCGGGATCGATGCGGCCATGAAGCGCATCAAGGCCGCAGCTCTGGCGGAGCTGCCCGGCGCGCGCGTCACCGAAAGCATTCACGATGGTGCAATCCTGCGCCTTCTCGTGATTGCGGACGGGACGCAGGTGAAGATCGAAGTCTCTCCCGTATTGCGCGGTGTGGTCCATGAGCCATCCACGATTTCCGTCACCGAAGCGGTCGAAGAGGCGTTCGGCTTTGCGGAAACCAGCGTGGTTTCCTTCGAAGACCTGTTTGCCGGCAAGCTGGTGGCCGCGCTGGACCGGCAGCATCCGCGCGACCTTTTCGATGTGCAAGGTCTGCTTGCCCATGAAGGGCTGAGCGATGACCTGCGCGAAGTGTTCATCGTCTATCTGCTCAGTCACAACCGCCCCATGGGTGAAGTGCTGTCGGGCCGCGTCAAAGACCTCGCAAACGAATACAGCAATGGCTTTGAAGGCATGACCGAAGCCACTGTCGCAATCGATGAATTGGTCAAAACCCAGCATGAAATGATCGAGGCGTTGATCGGCGCAATGCCGGATCACCACCGGGAATTTCTGATCGGCTTCGAGCGCGGGGAACCGGACTGGTCCCTGCTGAAGATTGGCCACGTGGCAGCGCTTCCCGCCATCCGTTGGCGGCAGCGCAATCTCGACAAACTCCAGCCGGATCAACGTTCAGCCCTGGTCGAATTGCTGCGAACTTCCCTTGGACGGCGCGCATAGAAACTCCCGCTCCCTCGGATTTGAACTCGGGGAAGCAGGGATATTGGGAGCGTCAACTGGGTAGGGGAAGGACTGCAAGATAAAGCGAACCGGGGTTCGCCCGAGCTGCGCTCGTAAGTGGTTGTCTGCACATTGTTTTCCAGCCGGAAAACGGGAGAGCATCGCAATCCGCGATGTGAGATGAATTTTAGATTCGACTGATTTTCTCTGTAATCCTTGAGGATAGAGGCCACCTGCCGCGAGGTGCGCTACGCCGATCTACGCGGGTTCAAGTCTTTATACGCCCGCCTGCGATGACGGCCATTTGCTGCTTGCAAGGCCGGAAATGGGGGTCGAACCTGCCGCTATGGAAGATCGTGACGACAACAGTTTCCGCATCAGGCCGGGCCGACCGAAGAGCCGGGGCGGTCGTGCCAGTCTGCACTCAAAACCGTTCATCACCCAGGTCAAGATTGCCGTGCGCAAGGCCGGCGGAAACCCGAGCCGGATCGGCGGGCCGTCGGGCAAGGGGAGCGGGCGCTTTAATGCCCGTGGCCGTGGCGCGAAACTCTCAGCCTCGTTTCCGAAAGACAGTGGAGGATGGACGCGCGACAGCAGCGGCACCCGGTTCCGCTCACGGCGTGTTGTGGTCAAGGCGCGGGTGGTCAAGCTTGCCTCGCAACGGGGACAATCACGTGGTTCCAAATTCCGGGCGGCGACGGCCAAGGCGGTCGATGCACATCTGCGCTATCTGGAACGCGATGGCGTGACGAAGGATGGCGAGAAGGGCAGGGTATATTCGGCGATCGAGGATGAGGCCGACGGCAAGGCATTCCTGGAGCGTGGACGCGATGATCGCCATCAGTTCCGATTCATCGTCGCGCCCGAAGATGCAGCCGACATGGCGGACATGCGATCGTTTACCCGTGATCTCATTAAGCAGATGGAAAGGGATCTGGATACCCGGCTGGATTGGATCGCTGTCGATCACCACAATACCGGTCATCCCCACACCCATGTCATTGTGCGGGGCGTGCTGGAGGATGGCCGCATCCTCAACATTGCCGGCGACTATATCGCCCATGGAGTTCGCCATCGGGCGCAGGACCTGGTGACGCTGGAACTGGGCCAGCAGAGCGAGTTGGAGGTCGCGGAGAAACTGCGCCATGAGGTCGGGGCCGAACGCCTGACCCGGCTCGACAGGATACTGATCGCGGAGAGCCAGGAACAGGGGATCATCGACCTTCGTCCCGATGCTTCCGACAGCTACACCGTCAGAGCTAACCGATCGCTCCTGATCGACCGGGCGAAGCGCCTGGAGCGGTATGGTTTGGCGGATGAGATCGACACCGGACGATGGACGATCCGCGACGATGCGGAACAGACGCTGCGTGCCCTTGGCGAGCGCGGCGATATCATCAAGACCATGCACCGGGCACTGGAGGATCACGGCCTTGCCGAAGAGCGTGGTGCCCGCGATTACGTCACTCACGGCAAAAGCATCAACGAGCCAATTGTCGGGCGGGTTCTGGCCAAGGGACTGGCAGGCGATGAGATGAGCGACCGGCTGCATCTGGTCATCGATGGTGTGGATGGACATACCCATTATGTCGAGACAGGAGATATCGGCCGGCTCGACGATCTCCAGCGTGGCCACATCGTGTCACTTGACCCGATCCCGCAAAAGGCCGAACCCAGGGCATCGGACATCAACATCCGTGATCTCGCCGCCACCAACGATGGCATTTACCGCCCGAGCGATCATCTGGAGCAGGGGAGGGCAAAGGTCGAAAAGATCGGTGGCGATCCCGATGCCTTCATCCGCTCGCATGTCCGTCGCCTTGAAGCACTGCGGCGTGCCGGTCATGTCGAGCGCATCGATGCCGATCACTGGAAGATCCCCAGTGATCTCCCCGAACGCGGCATGGCCTATGACGCTAGAGACAGGGCCAAGGATTTTACCGTCCGCACGCTGTCCACCCTTGACCTTAACAGACAGGTCGGCAGCGACGGCGCGACATGGCTCGACCGGGAACTTGCCTCACGCGACCGCATCCCGATCACGCAAGCGGGCTTTGGCCAAGAGGTCAGCGAGGCACTGGACCGCCGTCGCCAAAGCCTCGTTGATCAGGGGCAAGCCGTGCGTCTCGACAATGGCAGCATTCGCGCGCCCAAAGATCTGCTGGAGCGACTGGAGCGAACCGAGATCGACCGCGTTGGCCGGCAGATGGCGGCGGAGTGGGGGCTGTCCTACACACCGAGCCAGCGGGGGGAATATGTCAGTGGATCACTGAAGGGCGGCGTCAACCTCGCCAGCGGGCGTTTCGCGATGCTCGATGACGGCATCGGGTTCCAGCTTGTGCCATGGCAACCGGCGCTCGACCAGCGGATCGGCCAGCATATCAGTGGCGTGGTGAGAGGCGGTGGTGGGGTTGATTGGAGCTTTGCCAGGAAGCGAGGGCTGGGGTTGTGACGCGGATCGGCTACAAGATGGCCGCCTACTTAACCTTTTTTAGAAGAACGCCCACAGCCCCGCCTTCAGCATGAATGAGGGTTATGCCAGCCTGTTCGAACGCAGCGGTCATGCTGGCGAGATTGTTCGCAATGGGCATGTGCGCGCCACGTTCGAAATCAGCAATGGTTTGCCGCGAGACGTTCGCCGCCTCTGCAAGCGTCGTTTGACTCCACCCCAACATGGCTCGCGCGGCGCGGCACTGTTCCATCGTCAATACACTGCTAGCCAAGGCAAACTTTCTGATTGATGTCTATCATTTTGTATGTGATGCTTTGCTGTATGCGATCAGGCAGATGCTGTAACATCCACCTGATCTGACCATAGCCAAGTTGTAGGGAACTCGGATCATGGCTGATTCCGACAATAGCAGAACTTTGCCTGTCGTCACGCGACGCAAATTGCTTTCCACGTCGGCGGCGTGGCTGGCGGCACAGGTTGGGGATGTGGATGCGGAACTCTATTCCGCAGACGACCAGCCTGACGGTGGTGATCCAGCGTTGATGTTGTGGCAGGAGTGGTGGGCGGCCCATGAGCAGGTCGAGAGGTTCTGCCGGAAGCAGCAGCGGCTTGAAACTGCTCTAATCGCGGCGGTGGGATTTCCCCATGTTGACCTTGCCGTGCCCGATCAGGATTGCGTGGTTGCGGTCTTCACAATAGAGGAAATCGATCGCCTATTTGGCGATGCGCCGGAAAACGCCGAAGCAAAGATGCGAGCGAAGGCGGTTCTGGCGGAGCGGCAAGCGGCTTGGAACGAACTGGACGAGCAGTTTGGTTACAGTCGCGCCAAGCAGGCTGAAGAAGAAGCGTTTGCGATGCGCGATGGGAGATTGAAAGATCTGTTTTCTCAACCGGCTCGATCGGTTGCCGGTGTGGCTGCTAAGCTTCATGCGGTTCTTGCGATGGGAGAAGACAGTCCAGGCGATGAATTTCCATGGTCGCAAATTCGGGCTACAACGACGGACCTGATCCGTCTGGGCAGTAGACTTTCGGGTACTTGATTGGGCTCAGGCTTCCGGACATCCTGGAAACAACCGCTTTCCGACGTCGTTCCAGCCGTCGAGAAAGCATGTCGGTCAGCACCCGGTTGGTCGAGGACGGGTCGAACAGCGGGGACCAGTTCAAGGATGCCAAGTGCTCTATAAGTCATTGATTTCAATGTACGGATCGTCGCTCGCAGGCAAGTCAATGCCCCATGACGACATCGTCTGGCATCTTGTGCCGTCTGAGCAGCTTCGGCAGTTCCGCCAATACGCGCTAGATGCGTTGCAGCAAGCGAAGGTATACCTTCTTGACCATTTGGCTGCCGCTTATGCGGATACTCTTCATGATGCTTTAACTGAGGAGGCTGACGAGCCGAGCGTGCCGGCTCTAGCGATCCTCGGAGAGGTAACGCTTCCTTCTAAAATTGCCTGGGTAGAGTTCGATGATCGCGCCTTAGGTGACGCTCGATTTCAGCGTGCTTCGCCCAGGACGAGGTTCGATGACAAGCCATCAGGCTCGGGACTGCGCGGCTATCTGCTAGATGAGCGGACCGAGGGCTACCTGCGTGTCACGATGTTTCACAAGCGCGAGGGAAAAGCCGCTGTAGATCCAATATGCGTTCTACTCGTCAAGCGGACCGAGGCAGGGACACTGAACTATGAAGACATCGAAGTCGAACTTAGCCGCTCGATGGTTGAGTTTCACATGCGAAATGGTGACACACCAGAAGATATCCACCTCAGGCGCACTGTGCATGTGGTTGAAACGGGATCCGATCTTTTCATTCCTTTTGCTCTCTTCGCCATGCTCGTGTCACCGGATCTAGGAGGAATTATCCCCACAGTAGCCGAGACTTTCACCAGCAAGGACTGGAAGACCGCGCGCAAGTTTGGCAAGTCGTGGTTCCTTGGCGCCCAGAAGTCACACCTGACGATCCGGATTGGCCCGCAGGCCGCTGCGCACATGGCAGAAAGGGCCGCTCGCCTGGAGTTCCAGCGACAGGCGATAGAGGCGCGAAATGGACCAGTTCGTCATTGGGTTTCCGAGCATGAGCGGCACTATCGCAGTGGCAAAGTCGTTCTCGTCAAAGGGCACCACCGAGGTCATGAAGCGGCAAAAGAATTGCCGATTCGCGTAATGGGTCCGAGACTTGAGATGACCAGGTTCGAGCTTTCAGCCAAAGGGTCGCATAATGGTGACTGATGTGGGATATCTTGATGTTGTTCGTACATTTCAAAGTCGGTCGGGTGCCTTGCAGATGATCGGAGACACCTCAAGAAACATCATGGACCGCACTCTAAACTGGATAAGACTGGGTTAGGGTCAGAGGGCGTGTCTGCAAAGCGCCTTCATTCCGGGCGTTCAGGTCACCGTAGCCTCCTCTCAAAAGCGGCCAGTCCGCTGAACTGCAAAATGTGTGTGTTTCAGCGTGCCGGTTGAACCCGCCATTGGAGCCGAACCTTAACCCCGGATCGAACAGAAATGGCGCTGATCAAACAAAATGCTGGGAAATGCACGCCCGGTGTATCTTCGACGCCGAAAGGGGTTGAAAATTTGGAGCCTAATCACACAAGTCGTATTGTCCGCCATAATGTGTTTAGAAATTGGAGAGGAGTTTCATGCTTGGTTCGGATAAGGCCTTCGACGTCGAATACGCCTTGAGCATGTACGCAGAAGACTACGTCTATTTGCCAGCCGCCGGCATATATGACGACGAGGCGCTCGCGGGGCTGATGGACCAGATTCGGAAGTGCCACATCTACATGGTGGGTTTTTCACCGCGCGTGGATTTCGAAGGCGCAAGTCAGGATGGCCGGGAGCTGGTGTGTCACCTCAAAATGCTTGGTGACATTCACGATGTACACTTCCCCTTGCCCGAGGGCACCGATTTGCACAAGGAGCATGTGGACGGACAGGATTACTGGAGACTGGAGGATCAGGCGGGGAGGAGGTTTTTTCCAAGCGAAGACCAAATGCAGACCCGTCTTGCGTTGACCGGAAACGTCTACTTCGACATCCAGTATATCGGTCAGGCTTATGGAAAATCAGGCTCTAGGAACGCCCTCGACCGGCTGCGCAAGCATGAAACCGTTCAGAAAATCGCCTTGCAGGGGAGGCCGGAAGGTCATTCGTTACAAGTCGTCATGCTCAGGGTCGTTCCCGCCACAAGGATGCTGACCATGTTCAATCCCCGTGCGAAAGACATATCACAAGGGGACGATCGTATTAAACTGGGTCTCGACAAGCTGTTCAATACCGATGAAGCGGAAAGAACAACGCTGTACGAGGCCTCGCTCATCCGCCATTTTGAGCCACGGTATAACAAGGAATTCAAAGACAGCTTTCCATCGACGAACCTGAAAGTGCTCCAGGATTGCTATGAGAAGGACTTATCGGCGGTGATTGCGGAAATCAGCTTCGACAACATGCCCTTCGTCTTCAAATCGGAGAAAATTCCCGCCCAGCGAAACGTGATGGCAATGCATAACTTGCATGCGGCCGAGGATCGCGCGGTGTTTTTTGGACTCAATTAGGACGGGCAGCTCGGCTCACAACAGCGCAATGTGAATGACGTGCTGCTGGTTTCCTGGGCAGCCGAGTTAAGTTGACGTCCGGATTGGACGTTGGTTTTATTCGGCGGAGGATTGGCTAGGCGCTTCGGGCCAGCTTGAGACCTTGTCCGGCTCACCTGAACGTCCGCATTCTCGATCTGGGCGCTGAAGTGGTCAGCCTGTTTTCGGCCGGGGATTTCTGTCGAACTATTAGACTGGGTTGCTGTGGTGTCGGCATCGTCCTCGTCTCCCCTTTCAAGAGCACAACGTCGGCTCGCGGTCGCGCGAATTCCGGTACGATCACACCGCCCCTCGCAGTGCGTCTGTCGCGTTCCGCCTTCGGGCCGCATTCTAGCACATACCGCACGTTTCTCGGATCGACCTCGAACGGCAGCAAAGGGGCCGACGGCGGTCTTGACTGAGCCTGGCTTTCGGCAGAATCCTTGCCGCCCACGCGGCATGCGGAAGTGGAAAGATTGGTTCCAAGTCACCATGGATGACCAGGCAGGCCTGCGCCACCTGAGAAAGGGCCGGCCTCTTCGGTGACCAATGGCTCGCTTCATTCGGCAAGAAAGAGGCCGCCAGATTGATGCTCGGCAGGATCTGCATCGCCGTAAAGGGATAGTGAGCACAAGAATAAGCGTGGTCTAAGACGCTCTCCATATTGCAACTCTAAAGTTTGATTCGCATTGTAATTGCAATTGATTCTCTAGGAACGCGGGGCATGGCGGAAATCACCGGCGCAGAGCTCGACGCAATCTTGTCAGGCGATCCGGACGAGTTAGGCGTGCATTTACATCTAGTCGAGCGCGACATCATGATCGATGGCCACAAGGTCACGGTGTATTGCCATTGTTTGACGACCGATGGAAACGGAAAGGTAAAAATGAAGCGGCTTGCGGAGTTTATGCGCCATGCCGCGGCTGACTACGCCATCCCACGGACGCGCATCGAAGAGGCGAGGGCACGGGATGCAAAGTTCCGATCCACATCGGCGGTCGCCGCGCTGCATGAAAAAGCAAGGGCCGTATTCACTGACCTGGCCAAGACTGGTGAGGGAGGCGAAATGCTCCTGTTCCTCTTGGCGGAGCGGTTTCTGCGCATTCCTCACGTTCTCTGCAAGATGGATCTCAAGACCGACAGCCGGATGCACTATCACGGCGCTGACGGCGTATATGCTTCGGTCTCCGACGACGGTAAGTTGAAGCTCTTCTGGGGTGAATCCAAAGTCTATAAGGATCCCACCAACGCGATCCGCGACTGCATCAGTTCGCTTGCCCCGTTTTTAATCGAGGAAGACCACCTTGGGTCATCGCGAGAGCGCGACTTGGTGCTTCTGAGTGATAAGGCAGACCTCGGCGATCCGGAATTGTCCTCAGCCTTTCGTCGCTTCTTTGACACGAGTTCACCACTATCGAACAGGGTCGAGTATTGTGGGGTAGCGCTGGTTGGCTTTGATGCGGACTTCTATCCTGGCGATGATGGCCAAGGCGTGCTCGAGGATATGGTGAAAGCGGCGAAGAAAGGCCTCGAAGGCTGGTCGACATCGGTTGGACGGAGGCTGACCGACGAAAAGCTTCAGCATTTCGATATTCATTTTCTCTGTCTGCCGCTTCCTTCGGTTGACAAGTTCAGAGAAGCGTTCCTTGAGGCTATGGGCGCTAATGTCTGAGACAGAACTCCAAGATTGGCTCTATGAGACATCGTTGCGCGGCGAGTTGCAGCACCTCGGCCTGGTTACCACTCTTCTGGAGCTCGACAATGTAGCTCAGGAACCCGCGCTGGCGGATGTCACGTTCGATTGGCAGCGTTTGCTGTTCGCCGCGAGCATCCTTGCCCGTTCGAAGAAACGCCTGCACCGCGAGGCAAGTCTGCGCATCGCCACCGGCGCGATGTTGCTACCGACATCAGACCCGGTCCGCGACGCGGCCGCGGTGCTTTTCGACAAGCTGTCGAACCACCGTTCGGTGGCTTTGGCCGAGCAGCGCGGACGGCTGAAACCGGACCTGGAAGCAAGGCTAGGCGTTGCGCTCCGGATCGAAGACCAACGCAAGCAGCTTGAAAGCTCCATCCTCTTGGAGGCGACAGGTGAGCGCTTGCCTGTCAACGAGTTTCAGCTTGAATTCTGGCGCGCGGCTGGTCAAGAGCGGGCTTGGCTGTCCGCCTCCGCACCCACTGCATCTGGTAAGACCTTCCTTGTTTTGAAGTGGCTTGTCGATTGTATAGCAACCGAGAAAATCCGGCGGGCGGTCTATCTCGCGCCGACGCGCGCCCTCGTCTCGGAAATCGAGTCGTCTCTGGCCGAGGTGGCCGCTCAGTCTGGGCTCGATATCGAGATCTCGTCACTGCCCTCGGCTCAGAAATATGCTGCCGCGGAGAAATCCGGCAAGCGATGTGTCTTCGTCTTCACGCAGGAGCGACTGCATCTTCTAGCCAACCTGTTGCACGAGCGTGTCGACATCGATCTCGTCGTCGTCGATGAGGCTCACAAGATCG
Source organism: Rhizobium sp. SL42 (assembly GCF_021729845.1). Lineage (NCBI taxonomy): Bacteria > Pseudomonadati > Pseudomonadota > Alphaproteobacteria > Hyphomicrobiales > Rhizobiaceae > Rhizobium > Rhizobium sp. SL42. The sequence continues at coordinate 170,994 of NZ_CP063397.1, read as the reverse complement.
GGGATCCACAACGCGGCGTCATTCTGCAAGACGCGATTGAGCGCCTGCTCCGATCAAGCCCGAACATGCGTGTGACTTTCGTAAGTCCGGCAACGCAGAACCCTGAGGTGTTGCTTGACGACGCGCCGGACAGTACGCCGACCATACCGATCGACAGCGATGTGGCGACCGTCTTGCAAAACATCGTTGTAGCTCACCAGGTCCCCGCCAAGCCGACGAAGTGGGCGCTGCAATTTCGGCACAATGAGGAATACCTGCCTCTCGGGACGCTGACGCTCGCAAGCAAGCCCGGCACGCTGGCTAAAAAGCTGGCGTTCATCGCAGCGGCAATTGGTGAGCGGGGCGGCACGCTTGTCTACGCAAACGGCGCGGCCGAGGCTGAGGATGTCGCTGACCTCATCAGCCAGTTGCTACCAAAAGCAGAGGAGGTCGACCAAGAGCTTGCCGACCTTGCAGATCTGGCGCGAAAGTGCGTGCACAAAAGCTACAGGTTGGCACCGTTGGTGGAAGCCGGCGTCGCCTTCCACTATGGAAACATGCCTTCTCTTATACGCTTGGAAGTTGAGCGTCTGTTCAAGATAGGAAAGCTCAAATTCCTCGTCTGCACGTCCACTCTCATCGAGGGCGTGAATCTTTCCTGCAGGACGATAGTGGTTCGCGGTCCGCGCAAGGGCAAGAAAACGCCCATGGAGCCGCAGGATTTCTGGAACCTTGCAGGCAGGGCCGGCAGATGGGGCGACGAATTCCAGGGCAACATCATTTGCATAGACGCTTCTGACGAAAAGGCGTGGCCCTCTGGCGTTCCACAACGGACCCGGTATCCGATCCGGCGCGAGACGGATACCGCTCTTTCGAAACTTGAAGAGCTTGCCGCGTACATAGAGCAGCGACCATCGGGGGTGGACATTGACCCCAGTCAGGTCCGTGCCTTCGAGCAGGTGAGCGCCTATCTGACGACCGCATATGTTCGCGATCGGTCGTTGACGGGGGCGCCGTGGGCCAAACGCCAGCCTACCGCCAATTTGCAACGTCTCGAACAAGCACTCGCGAAGGCAACTGTTGGTCTGGAGCTCGGGTCAGAAATTGGCGCTCGAAACCCAGGTGTAAGCCTGATCGGGTTGCAGAGTTTGCTGGCATTCTTTCGGGCTTACGCGGGCCCGCCTGAAGATCTGCTGCCCGCGCCATCGGAAAGCGATGACGCATACGATCGCTTCTCGGACATGATGGAAAGGATCAACGACCATGTCCTTACCGTCTTCCTGCCGAAAACACTGATTCCCCTGCATGCGCTGACTGTCTTGCAGTGGCTCAAAGGCTTCTCTTTGCCGACAATCATTCGCAAGCGGATCGAGTATCTTCAACGACGCGACGGTAAGGTCGACACAGCCGGCGTCATCAGAAGCACACTTGAGATGATTGAGGGCACAGCTCGATTCCTGGCCCCTCGATATTTTTCTGCCTATGTCGACGTGTTGAACCAGCACTTGAAGGCCATAGGCCGAGAAGACCTTATCGACACCGACCTCGATATTGGCGTTGCCCTGGAATTCGGGGTTAGTACCGTAACCCTGCGTTCCCTGATGGAGCTTGGAATGTCACGTATTGGGGCCGTGGCACTCTACGAGATTGTTGCTTTGGATGACCTTGATGAGGCTGCCTGCATTCAGTGGGTTGTTGAGCGCCGCGATCGGCTGGACGCAATTGGCTTGCCATCGATCGTCGTCCGCGAGGTCCGCGAAAAGATACTGACGAGGGCATTATTGGAGGAGTAGCAGATGGCAAAGCCGGTAGAGCTGTCGAATGGTCAGGTTTTTAAGACCAAAAAGGCTGCTGAACAGCATTTTAGAGATATGCTGGCGCGCTATCGCGACGGCGAACACATATCGGATTATCAGGACCACAGTGATCTCTCGGCGCTATTAGAGCGCTTCGATTTACTCGTTTCCGACGGCCCTTCAAAAATCGGCGCCGGTATGAAGCGGTTCGAGAGGCGGTTGAATAAGGGCGACGGCTGGTCTAGCCCAGGATTCTGGGTTGTTCGCGTAGACAATACACCGACGGACTTTAGTTACGTCCAAGCTGTCGCAGGCCGTCCCAAGAGTGACGCGGAGGAATTCTCGGTGGCTTGCCACAATGCAGTGTCACGTGACTTGCTTGGGATGAAGCAGAGGCAATTTGACCATTTCGCAGGCCCTGACGGTTTGATCGCGTGCGACATTACCGGAAACTTCGTCGCGTATTCCGAGGCACAACTCAGTCATGCTCATCCGCCTTTCGGGACCATCGTGAAGGAGTTTAGAAAGTCCAAAGGGTGGGAAGACAGCATTCCACCCGGCACGCTAACAGCTTCAGCCGATGCCCAGATATCCACCCACTTCGCCGATGATGCGCTTGCGCATGAGTTTCTGAACTTCCATCATGATCGGGCCGTTCTCAGGATCATTGCCAAGGATCGCCCACGGATCAGTATGTCTGCGGCCATCGCCGTGAACCGACCGCTTCGTTTCAGGTAAGCGAACGCCAGCTCTCCCAAATTTTCCATTTAAACCCGACAGTCCGCTTGCGGCCCCATATCGGGCATTCCAAACGCCGTTCGCAATGACATCTTGTACGCACAGCGGAGACGTAGCAGGCGAAGATTTTCGCGGTTCCTTCGACGTTTTACGACACCCTACGACACGCCGTGAATTCCCGCTTTTCCTGGTCCAATCTCTGGTTCTTACATGGTCTTTCCATCCGGGAAAGGCAGGTCGAACATGGACGGAGACGAGAAAGGGCAGGGGGCAGCAAACGACAACGCACGCCCCGCGAACGACGCGGGCGGCGGTGTCGAAGAACCGCGCCGCGCCACTGGTGAACACCTAGACCGGGTCGTCATCGACATTGCTCGCCTGATTGGACGACAGATGGCGAGGGCAGACCATGCAGAGCGAGTGGCGGCCAACGACAATAGCACCAGCGGTCAGGGTAGGGACGAACCCGAGGCGGAATAGTCTCGCTTCCACTGTCGATGCGCAGCCTGAAACGCCTTGCACCAGGGCGTCGCTTGCGCATACGATTCCGGTTGAGGCGAGACCCTCCTTTGCTAGTCTGCGGGGAGTGCGCCAGGTCGAAGCCACTCCCTCAAGGCCCGAGCCGCTTTGCGGTGGCGCGTGCCGCGCCAGCCTTGACCGAGCGTCTTCGACCCGGCGATTGGCCGCGAAGCAGGAAAGGCGGGGTGCGGGCGCTGAAGGCAGCACCCGCATCGTCCACCAGGGACCGCGCAGCCGCCCTATGCATGAAACCGATGCGAGAAGGAAACATGCCGATGACCCGTGTTGCCCTTTATGCCCGATACTCATCCGACAATCAGCGTGAAGCCTCGATTGCCGACCAGTTTCGCCTTTGCGATGAACATGCCAAGCGCGAAGGCTGGCAGGTGGCAGGCAGCTATCAGGATGCGGCGATCTCCGGTTCCAGCACCATCCTTCGCCATGGCATCCAGCAGGTGGTCAGAGACGCCCAGCGCGGCCTGTTCACGGTGGTCATTGCCGAGGCACTGGATCGCATCAGCCGCGATCAGGCCGATGTCGCCACACTCTACAAGCACCTGAAGTTTGCAGGCGTCACCATCGTCACCCTGGCCGAGGGAGAAATCTCCGAGCTGCATGTTGGCCTCAAGGGCACGATGAACGCGCTGTTCCTCAAAGACCTGGCGATGAAGACCCATCGCGGCTTGCGGGGCAGGGTGGAGAAGGGCAAGGCAGGTGGCGGGCTTTGCTATGGCTACCGTGTCCTGAAACAGTTCGACGGCAACGGCGAGCCGGTCCGGGGCGACCGTGAGATCATTGCCGAGGAAGCCGAGATCATCCGCCGCATCTTCCGTGAGTTCGCCGGCGGCAAAAGCCCCAAGGCGATTGCGACCGATCTGAACAGTGAAGGCATTCCCGGTCCGCTTGGACGCGCCTGGGGTGATACCAGCATTCGCGGTCATGTCTCGCGCGGCACCGGTATTCTCAACAACGAGCTTTATACCGGCGTTCTCGTCTGGAACCGCCAGCGGTTCATAAAGGACCCATCCACCGGCAAGCGCGTCTCTCGCCCCAATCCGGAGAGCCAATGGATCAGAACGGAAGTGCCACATCTGAGAATGATCGAGGACGATCTCTGGCAGGCAGTCCGAACCCGGCAGAAGCAGATCTCGGCAATCTTCGGGCCGAACCCGGCTAATACGCTCGAAGGGCGGATGAAGCGACTGCATCTGACAGTCAGGCCCGTTTCTCTGCTGACCGGCTTTCTCATCTGCGGATGCTGCGGCGGCAAGTTCGGCATCATCACGCCCGGCCGCTATGCCTGCCTCAACCATCACAGGCGCGGCACCTGCGACAACGGCCGGTCCATCACACGCGAGAAGATCGAGGCGCGGGTTCTGTCCGGCATCAAGGACAAGCTTGTATCCTCGCAAGCGGTGGCCGAGGCCGTGAAGGCCTATGCCGAGGAGATGAACCGGCTGAACCATGATCGGCGTGCGCAGGCGGCAATCGACCGGAAAAACCTCGCGAAGATCGAAAAGGCCATTGCCGGGATTATCTCCGCCATCGAGGACGGCATGTACCAGCCGTCGATGAAGGCGCGCATGGATGATCTTGAACGGCAGAAGGCTGAGATCACCGCCCGCCTGTCACAGGCCCCGGACGACATTCCCGACATTCATCCGAACATCGCCAACCTCTACCGGCTGCGGGTGGAACGCCTGACGGAAGCCCTAAACGATCCAGACGGAGGCCGGCAGGCGGCGGAAGCGCTGCGCTCATTGATCGGCGAGATCGTACTGACCCCCGGCACCAAGCGCGGCGAGGTTCATGCGGAGCTACGCGGCGAACTGTTTGGCATTCTCGGCCTTGCCAATGCAGAGGCTGGAGGGCCGCAGAACAGCCCTTTTATGCCATTCGTTGAAGCGAGCCCCCGCAACCAAAAATCAAACAAATCAATAACCGCCTCGGACCAACCGGGGCGGTTTTTGCGTTGTCCTGCCAGACGCTGAAATGTCATGCGCAAGCCCTGCAATCCTTTCCGCAAGGCCCGCGCCGCAGCCTTATCGAGCCACTTGCCACCTAGGCGCGCCGATAGTGCAGCGGGTCGGCCACCGGGACGGCTGACATCAGCAGGCGGGTGTATTCTTCACGAGGATCCTCGAAGATCTGCTGGCGCGTGCCCATTTCGATGATCTTTCCGGCCTTCATCACGGCAACGGCGTGCGACATCTTTTCGATCACCGCCATGTCATGCGAGATGAACAGGTAGGCAAGACCCATCTGTTCCTGCAGTTCCAGCATCAGGTCCAGCACCTTGGCGCGGACCGACACGTCCAGTGCGGCCACGCTTTCGTCGGCGACGATCAGCTTTGGTTCGAGGGTCAGCGCCCGGGCGATGCAGATACGCTGGCGCTGGCCGCCGGAAAACTCGTGCGGGTAACGGCTCGCGGCATCCGGCGTCAGGCCGACGCGCCTCAAAAGCATGGCAAGTCTGTCCGCGCGCTCGGATGCATTGCCGACCCGATGGATGACCAGGGGCTCGATGATGGCAGCGCCGACGCTCATGCGCGGATCCAGTGACGCGTAGGGATCCTGGAAGATCATCTGGGCCGAGCGGCGGACCGGGCGCATGGCGCGGGGGGACAGTTGCCGGATTTCGGTGCCGTCGATCTTTACGCTGCCGGCAAACGGGATCAGGTTGAGCACGGCCTTGCCGGTCGTCGACTTGCCCGAGCCGCTTTCGCCGACCAGTCCCAGCGTCTCGCCTGCCTTTATCGAAAAGGAGACCGTATCGACGCTTGGGGCGGCCGGCTTTGCGGTGCCGAACCAGCCGGTCTTTCCGGCATAGGTGACGCTGAGATCCCTGACGTCGAGTACGGTGGCCGAGAGGGACTTCGGCGCCAGTGTCTGTGCCAGCCCCGGTGACTGCGGCGATGGCTGGGACACACGCGGCGGCGCGCTCGTGCCGGCATGGGCGCCGAGCCTCGGCACGGCTGCAAGCAGCTGGCGCGTGTAGAGTTCCGCCGGCTTGCCGAAGATGTCGAGGACGCCGCCCTGTTCGACGATGCGTCCATGCTGCATGATCGCTACGCGGTCGGCCATTTCGGCGACCACGCCCATGTCATGGGTGATCATCAGGATCGAGGTGTTAAATTCGCGACGGAGTTCGCGCATCAGCGTCAGGATCTGCGCCTGGACGGTGACGTCGAGCGCGGTGGTCGGCTCGTCGGCGATCAGCACCTTGGGCCGGCAGGACAGCGCCATGGCGATCATCACGCGCTGCCGCATGCCACCCGACAATTCATGGGGATATTGCTTCATCCGCCCGGTGGCATTCGTGATCTGCACGGCATCGAGCATGGCGACAGCCGTTGCCTCGGCGCCGCTGCCCTGATCCGCCTGATGCTCGCGGATAGTCTCGACCAGCTGTTCGCCGATCGTCATGACCGGATTGAGCGAGGTCATGGGTTCCTGGAAGATCATCGCGATCTCGCCGCCGCGGATCCGGCGAAGGGCGCGATGGGAAATGCCGAGGATGCCGCGGCCTTCAAACTCGATTGCCCCGGACGCCACTTTCAGCGATGCTTTCGGCAGCAGTCCCATGATCGACAGGGATGTCACGGACTTTCCCGAACCGGATTCGCCGGCAAGGCACAGCGTCTCGCCGGGACCAAGGTCGAAGCTGACATGATCGAGAATACGCTTCAGGCCGTCCGGCGTGCGGGCGTCGACGGTCAGATCACGGACGGACAGGACCGGCACAGACTCAGGCATAGTCAGGATATGCTCGTTCACGCGAAGACGATCCGCGGGAAGTAGAAGGATACGACCCAATTCGGCATGTCGACGATCTCGCTGATCCTGAGATCGCCGCAGACGGAGCAGAGCATATAGGCATCGACCGGGTTCAGCCCGTGGTCGGAAGACAGCAGGTCGACCATGCGCATGACGGCTTCGCGCGCGCCGGTCATCAGGTCGGGACCGATACCGGTGGTGACTTCATAGCCGGCGCCATCGAGATGGCGGGTGACAGGTTCGGTGGTGGTGAAGCGTGGTGACTTGAGATTGACGCCTTTCACCAGATCGAGCGTCAGCTCGACATTCATCTGGCTTTCGATCGCCGTGCCGCAGACTTCGCCGTCTCCCTGGGCGGCATGGGTGTCGCCGACCGAGAAAAGGGCGCCTTCGACTTCGATGGGCAGGTAGAGGGTTACGCCGGCCGTCAGGTCACGGATGTCCATGTTGCCGCCAACGCGGCGGGGCGGGACGACCGAATGCAGGCCGGTTTCGGCGGGTACGACCCCGATCGTGCCGGTGAAGGGTTTCAACGGGACCCGACCGCCGGGGCCGAAGGCGGATGGCGCCATGCCCACCGTGTCATAGGACCAGACATGCAAGGCCGGGTCCTTGAACTGGTCGGCCAGCAGGCCGAAGCCTGGAATGTTAGCGGTCCAGCCATGGCCGGAGGGGTGAAACTTGCGGATGGTCACCTTGAGTGCGTCGCCAGGTTCTGCGCCCTCGACATAGACCGGGCCGGAGACCGGATTGATCCTGCCGAAGTCGAGATTGGCCAGGGTCTCGAGTGTCGCGTCGCGGCCGATCTGGCCGCCGGAGGAATCGAGGCACTCGAACAGTATGGTCTCGCCCGGCCTGGCCGAAAGCGCCGGAGGGAAATCCCTGTTCCAGCCGAAATTGTGCTGTGCGCGGTGGATGGTATGGGTGCAGGCGACGCACATGGGCGTTTTCCCTTCAGCAGTGTTCGGTTCGAAGTCGGTTCAGTGCCGGCCCCTGTCCGCGTGGCGCGAAAAAGGGCCGGATTGAAGAGCTTGGTCCAAGAGGCTTGGTGCAAGGCGCCCGGTGCAAGACGCCTGGTCTTTGCCTGTTACTTCACGAAGATCGCGTCATAGTTGATGACGCGGGTCGGATCGATGTAGATGTTGTCCGGGCCGCCCATGCGCACCGACTTGGCAACGACACGACGTTCGTTGATCACAGGCACCCAGGGCGCGTCGGCCATGATGTCGGTGAAAATCTTGCTCCAAGCTGCCTGGCGTTCCGCGACCTTGGCCGGATCCGACATGGAATCGGCCTCGACCGCGCGTTTGTCGAGCGCCTCGTTGCAGTACCAAGACCAGTTCCAGCCGCCCTGAACGGCACCGCCGCAACCGAGGATCGGGCCATAGAAGTTGGACGGATCCGGGAAGTCGGCAATCCACGCCATGCCGCCCGACCAGATCATCGGCGCCTCGCCTTCGGTGCCGCCGGCGGCAATCACGTTGCCCTGGGCAAGCGCGCGGACTTCCGCCTTGATGCCGACCGCGGCAAGATCCTGCTGGATCGCCTGGGCAATGCGCGGCTGCGGATCGGTATTGGTCGAGAAGAGCACGGTTTCGAATCCATCGGCATAACCGGCTTCGGCGAGCAATGCCTTGGCCTTGTCGACGTCATAGCCGTAGCCGGCAAAGGCCTTGTCATAACCCGGCATCAGCGGCGGAAGCGGCTGGTTGGCGGGCGTGGCGCGACCGTTCAGGATGCGGGTGATGCGCTCCTTGTTGATCGCCATGTTGACGGCCTGGCGGACTTTCACGTCGTCAAACGGCTTCACCTTGGTGTTGAGCGTGACATAGCCCGTATGCAGCTGCTCGCCATCGACGATCATCTGGGCGCCTTCCGGCGAGTTCTTGATCTCGAGGAACTTGGCCGGCGGGATGCCGTCGCCGGCGATATCGACTTCGCCCTTCTGCAGGCGCAGCAGCGCCACCAGCGGTTCCTGGCCGACTTCGACGGTGACGGAATCGATGTGTGGAACGCCCTTGATGAAATAGTCGGGATTGCGCTCGAAGCTGAGTTTCTGGCCAATCGTCCAGTCCTTCAGGATCAAGGTGCCGGAACCGACAGGCTTCTTGCCGAAATCACCGGCGGCGGCTTCGACGGCTTCCTTCGGCACAACGGAGGCGAAGTTGATCGCCAGCACATGCAGGAAGGTGGCATCCGGGCGCGACAGCTTGAAGATCACGGTGCCATCGTCCGGCGTCTCGATGCCTGAGAGGGTTTCGCTGGAACCGCCTGTCATGTCAGCAAAGCCATTGATGGCGCCGAAGAAGCCGGCGCCGGGGCCTTGCGTCTTTGGATTGATGGCGCGCTCGATCGAGTATTTTACGTCGGAGGCAACAACCTCGCGGCCGTTGGAGAACTTGACGCCCTTGCGCAGCTTGAATTCATAGGTCAGGCCGTCGGGCGAGACGGTGAAGCTTTCGGCCAGCGAGGGTACCAGATTGGCCGTGCCGGGTTCGTAGTCCATCAGCCGGGAGAAGAGGCTCTTGATCATCGACCAGTTGACCCAGTCATAACCGATCGCGGGATCGAGTGTGGTGATGTCGTCCTTGTAGGTGACGACGATATCGCCGCCACTGGTCTGGGCCTGTGCCGTAATCGGGAGGATGGCCAGCATGGCTGTTGTCGTCGATGCAAGTAACCAGCGTTTGAACATGTTTCTGTTCCCCTTTTTGTTGTGCTTCAGTGTGAACGAATGCGCGGGTCAATCATCGGCGCGATGATGTCCGCGACGAGATTGCCGATGATGATCGCGAGGGCGGAGGTCAGGGTGACACCCATGATGATCGGGATGTCGACCTGCTGAATTGCCTGCCAGGCGAGCTGGCCGATCCCGGGCCAGCCGTAGACGGCTTCCACCACCACGACGCCACCCATGAACTGGCCGATGTCGATGCCGATCATGGCGATGATCGGCAGGACGGCATTGGGAAGCGCGTGGCGCAGTACGATACGGCGGGCGGAAAGCCCCTTGGCACGGGCGGTGCGGATATAGTCCTGGTTGAGCACATCGATCATTGCCGAGCGTGCCATGCGGGCATACCAGCCGGCACCGAGTATGCCGAGCGTCATGGCGGGCAGCACTACATGGGCAAAGCTGCCATAGCCGCTCATCGGGAACCAGCCGAGCGTCGCGGCGAACAGATAGAGCAACAGCAAGGCGACGACGAATTGCGGGGCCGATACGCCGACAAAGGCCGAGGCCATCACCAGCCTGTCGGTCAAGCCGCCGCGATTGAGTGCGGCGGTTATTCCGAGTGTCAGGCCGATGGCCACTTCGACAAAAATCCCGGCTGCCATCAGCACGAGGGTCGCCGGCAGGCGCGCGATGATCAGGGTCACGACCTGCGTTTTCTGGGCATAGGAGCGGCCGAGATCCCCCTGCAGCAAACCGCCGAGATAGTGCAGGAACTGGGTCAGGAGCGGCTGGTCCAGTCCGAGCTCGTGCCGGATATTGGCGACCGTCTGGGCGGTTGCGCTGCGTCCGGCAATCATCCGGGCCGGATCTGCGGGCAAGGCATAGAGAAGCACGAAGGTGATCGCTGCGACACCGAGCAGGATCAGCGCCGATTGCAGGATCCGTCTTGTCAGGATGCCCAGCATCAGCCTCTCCCTCGTTGTGTCGGATCGAGGATGTCGCGCAGGGCGTCACCGACGAGGTTGAAGGCGAGGGCGGTCACAAGAATGAGGGCGCCTGGGAAGAAGACCAGCCAGGGGGCCGCCTGGAAATAGCTCTGGCTCTCGAAGATGATATTGCCCCAGGACGGTTGCGGCGGCTGGACGCCGACGCCGAGGAAGGAGAGCGTTGCCTCCAGGAGGACGGTCGTTGCAATGCCGAGCGTGCCCCAGACGATGGCTGTTGGAACCAGATGCGGGAGGATATGCCGAAACACGATGCGCCCGTCGCCGGCGCCCAGCGCGCGCTCCGCCATGATGAAGTCGCGCTCGACCAGGCCGCGGGTCTCGGTATAGACGATGCGCGCAACCTGGACCCAGTTGACCAGGGCGATCACCATGGCGACGATCCAAAGGCTGGGCTTGAGGATGGCGGCAAGCACGATGGCAAGCAACAGGGCCGGGAAGGCCATCATCAGGTCGGTGCAGCGCATCAGGAGCGTGCCTACCCAGCCGCGCATGTAGCCGGCGGTGATGCCGACGAAAAGGCCGATGGTGACCGCGACGCCGTTGGCGACGAGGCCGATGATAAGCGAGGTCCGCGCACCGTAGAGGAGGCGGGAGAAGAGATCACGGCCGAGGGTATCCGTGCCGAGCAGGAACTGCCCGCCGGGCGGCATTGGCGCGCCCTCGAGCGTCAGGCCATCGAACATCTGGTTGTCAGGGTCGAATGGTGCGATCAGCGGTGCGGCCAAGGCGAGGACCAGCACACCGAGAATGATGGCGATGCCGAACAGGGCGGAGGGTTGACGGGAAAGTTCCTTCAGCGCCCGCATTTGCCGACCTCGCGCAAGGGTTCCGAGCCGGCCAGGAAGAAGGCGGCGATCTGTTCAATCGGCAGGCGGCGGCGCATGGCGCAATCCCTGAGCACCGAGTAGGCGGCATCCTCGTCGATCTGCCGTTCGCTGGTCAGGCGGGCGATGGCGGCATAGACGACCGGGCGCAGCTTCAGGCGTTCCTCCAAGTGGGCGATCTGCCGTTCAGCGGACAGGCGTGCCTCGTGGATAGAGACGGCAAGGACCAAGGCTGGGTAGATCGCGGATGCGGTGACCGGCTTGGGGATGATCGCGCCCGCACCCTGGCGAATGGCCCAGGCGATCCGGCCCGGCGCTTCCGAGCCGAGCAGGGCGACGACCGGACGGGTCGGTGTGCCCGTGCCCCAGGGCAGGAGTTCGTCCCAGCCACGGTCGGCATCGACAAGGATGAGTTTCGGCATGGCGCTTTCGATGATCGGGCTCCACTGGCAATGGACCTCGATGCCAAGAAGGCTCAGCTGACGGCGCAACCGTTCCGTATTGCCATCCTCTTCGGTGAGGATCGTCGCTCGCCATTCGGTAAAATTCGGGGTCCGCGTGATCATGACACCACCCTCAGCTTTGGCTTGAGGGTCAGGGTTGCGCCGGTCAGATAGGGATCCGCAGGCAAGGCCGGGCGGGCCGCGATAACATCGAAACCGTCGTCAGGATTGATCTGGCCGAGCAGGAAGGGCAGTGCTGCATGATTGGTGTCGGGATCGATGCGCATCTCGCCGAACAATGTCGGCCAGCTTTTTGAGACAATCTTGTCGCGGACCTTTGCCGGTTCTTCCGATCCGGCCGCCTCGATCGCTGCGATACACAGGCTGACGGCGGTGTAGGCGCTGGCAAAGACGCTCGAGACCTTGCGCTCGCCTGGTCTCCAGGCCTGCAGCCTGGCCTTGAAGGCGAGGTTTTCGGCGGTATCGAGGCTGTCGAAATAGGATGCCGCGCACAACTGGCCTATGCCGGCGCCGTCATCGATGTCCGTCAGTTCGCATTCCTGCAGGTCGCAACTCGCGACCGGACAATTTTCGGGCAGGAAGGCCGGATCACGTTCACCGAGCTTTTTCATCGCGGCGAGGAACGCGTAGCTCGAGGGGCCGATCAGATTGTTGAGAACGAAGCTTGGGCGCTTTTCGGCGATGTCGGCGACGATGCGCTCTACGTCGGTTTCCTCCAGCGGAAGATAGCGCTCGCCAAGAACCGTGCCGCCGGCGTTGTTGATCAGTTCGCGGGCAAGCCTGTTCATCTCCCAGCCCCAGACATAGTTCGCACCGACCAGATAGGGGCGTGCGCCGTGTCGCGGAATCAGGTGTTCGAACAGCGGGATGAGATGCTGGTTCGGGCAGCCGCCGATATAGAGGACGTTTTCATTGGCCTCGAAGCCTTCATAAGGGCACATGTACCACAGGAGGCCATCGTGTTTTTCGACAAGGGGGATGACCTCCTTGCGCGCGGCGGACGTGATCGTGCCAACGATATGGCGGCAGCCTTCCTCGCGGATCAACCTGCGCGCGCCTTCGACATAGGCTGCGAGATCGGCATGCGGATCGAAGAAGGCCAGCTCGACCCTGGTACCGCCGGCGGCGCGATAGTCGTGATAGGCAAAATCGGCGCCATCGCGGGCATCGCGACCCATCGAGCCGTAGGGCCCGGTGGTCGAATAGAGGATGCCGATCTTCACGGTCTCTTGCATCAGAAATCCAAACACAAAAAATCCCACAACGCGGTTCCCGGAAACCGGGGCGTTGTGGGGCGCTGTTGCCCTGCGACGGACGAGGTCATTTGATCAGTTTGGCAAGATTTGCCCAGAACTTGAGCGTGATTAAAATACGGTCAAATGGTCTTTGTCAAGCGGGCCTGCTGTCGAGGCGGCGGATGTTTCGACGCAATCCAGGCGAGACGAAAACAGCTTGATTTCGTCGCATCGTGACGCATCGCGCTTTGGTGGATGGCTTCTGCTCGAGCGAACTGCCTGCCATCGTGCCAAGTGATATACCGAAGTGCATTTCAGCACTTGATCCACACGCATGGGCTCATATGATCATTATATTCCTAAATTTTGTTATTCTGGAGGATTGTTATGCGCCGCTTGCTTGGACTTTTTCTCTGCCTGATGCTTGTCTTTCCGGCGGCCACTCCGGTTGATGCGCGGGTCAATATCAATATCTCCATCGGCTCGAATGTCAGCAACGGGCGATCGATCACATGCCAGGAAGGGCGAAACCGTCTGCGTCATCACGGCTTTCGCGATATCCGCACGGTCGATTGCCGTGGCCGGTTCTTTGTCTACCGCGCCACGCGCGATGGCCGGCGCTTCGAGATTGCACTCAATCGGCACAATGGACGTGTTGTCGACATGCGCCGCACGGGACGCTAGCGTTCTTGCGCCGGCATCCGTGTGATCGACACCTACCGGAGCAGGAAGCCGATCACGGCAGCATTGGCGAGGTCGATGAAGAAAGCCGAGACCAGCGGCACGATGATGAAGGCCATTGGTGCGGCGCCATATGACTTGGTGATGGCCGCCATATTGGCGATGGCCGTCGGCGTGGCGCCGAGCGTGACCCCGCCAAATCCGGCCGAGATCACTGCCGCATCGTAGTTTCTGCCCATCGCCGGGAAGACGGCGAGGAGAATATAGACGACCGTTGCTGCGGTTTGCAGAAACAGGATGGCGATCAGGGCTATTCCAAGCCCACCCAGAGCCCACAGCTGCATGCTCATCAGCGACATGGCGAGGAAGACGCTGAGCGACAGATCCGAAATCAGCGACAGGGCGCGGGATCCCGACGGCCAAGGTAGGCGCGGGGCCGCCAGCGGCACCAGGTTTGTCATGACAATGGCGCATAGCAGGCACATGACGAATAGCGGCAGCTTGATGCCGATGTCATCGACCAGTTCATGCAGGGTATAACCAGCGAGAATGGCGAGGTTCATGACGAAGAGCGTCTGCAGGAGGCTGCGGTAGCTGACGTCATCGGCATGGCGCTCGCCTGCGTCCGCCGGCACGCCGACGGTCAACTCTTCCTTTTCCGGGCCCTTCAGGCTGTGCCGCTGAATAAGGTGATGCGCCAGCGGGCCGCCGATCAGGGACGCGATGACCAGACCCAGGGTGGCGCTGGCAATGCCGATCTCCAGTGCGTTGGTAACGCCGAACCGTTCCTGTACCAGCGGCGCCCATGCGATAGTGGTGCCATGGCCGCCGATCAGGGACGCCGAGCCGAGGAATATGGCGAGGCCGTCCGGAAGGCCGAACAGAGCCGCGCCCGCAAGGGCAATGCCGTTCTGGATCAGCAGGAATGTCAGCGTCAGGGCAAGCAGAATGAGGAGCGGCCGGCCGCCGCGTATCAGATCGGCAAACCGCGCATTGAGGCCGATGCCGGTGAAGAAATAGAGCAGCAACATGTCTCGAGCGGCAAGGTCGAAGATGATTTCGGTCGACATCATGCTGTACAGCGCAAGCGTGCACAACGCCGCCAGCAAGCCGCCGCTGACCGCTTCGGGAATATTGAAGTGACCGAGGACGGTGATCGACCGGTTCAGCATGCTGCCGATGAAAAACACCAGGATGGCAATCGTCACGGTCAAAAGGCCAGGCACTTGGATGGTGGTCACGGCGTGGATCTCCTGGACATCTTTCAAATGTTGCTTTCGGTCTGTCTCCCGACGCGGGCCGACAAGATCGGCTGGGCAAAGCAGGCTGGCACGCGAGCCGGAAACCGGGCCGGATGGCTAGAACTGGAGACGCCGCAGAATGAAGGGAAGCTTGTCAGATGGCGCGAGGTTTTCCAGGCTCTGCGTGTCCTGATAGCTCGTTTGAATGAAATGGTGTCTCGCATCGCTGGGCGTGTAGCTGAATTCGCGCTTGAAGGCCCGGCTGAAGTCTGCACCATCACTGAAGCCCAGTCGTTCGGCAATATCTTGGATGCGGCAGGGGTTCTGGGCATCGACCAGGCGCTTGTGCGCCTCGCACAACCGCTGCCGCTTGATGTAGCGATGAATGCCGCCCACCGGTTCGAAGAGATTGTAGAGCTTGGTGCGCGACATGGCCATTTCTCGCATGAGCAGATCGGGGCCAAGGGCGGAATTGTAGAGGTTCTGCTGGATGAACTTGCGTGCCCGCTCGATCAGCGTCGCTGCGAACTGATCCTTCGTGGCATTGATCCTGTCGGCCGACGGCGCGGCGCAGGCGATCACCATGTCTCGGGTCGCATGGGCAAGCGCGCTTGCCTCGGCGGTCGTCACGTATGGCATCTGCGCGACAAGGCAGGTGATATAGGATGACAGCATCTGGCCCATCGGGCCGCAGATCGACTGGAAGGCGACGCTGTCCAGGACATGCGCGCCATCTGCGCAGAAACTGCGAGGTATCCACAGCATGATGAAGTGGCAATCGGTCAGCGAACCGCTGAAGCGGCTGCCGAGGGGGTGAACCTGCAACAGCCTCGACGACGATAAATATTGTTCGTCACCGGCATCCGTGCGGCATGTTCCGTCGAGAAACAGGGTCAGGCACCAGTGATCAAGCCCGCTGTTCTTCATCTGCATGGGCCAACTGATGAAATCGAGGCCTTCGGTCCTGATTTCCGCCAGGGCGATATCGCCGAGATCCCAAAGCACCTGCTTGGCTGAAAAAGCGTTTCCGCTCGCGGAAGGCTTCTGCCTGAGGTCCACCATGGGTTGGTAGCTGTGGCGCCAGGCGCCGAAGCTGTCGGTCTTGTCGATGAGATCGGTGGAGAAGCAATGAGGCATCAGCAATGTCGCCGGGCCGCTTTTCTCGGCGGTAACCGGAGAAAACAACTGGGTTGCCTCAGACATGTTATGCCGCTCGAAAACTGTCATACAAATACCCAAGCGATCAAATGTATAGTTTCATTTACAACTTATGGGAAAGTTATACACCACTAAAAAATAATAGCTGCTTTTTCGCATTTTATAATATTTAAAGTACCGTGCATGCGATTTCATCCAATAAAAGTCAGCGCTTACATAGACGTTGATCGTGAGATCACCTTTGCCGCCGCCCCGTGCGGACAGGAGGGAAGATGCTCCATCACGTTGTGCTGGCGCTTTCCC
Organism: Rhizobium sp. SL42; assembly: GCF_021729845.1. Classification (NCBI taxonomy): domain Bacteria; kingdom Pseudomonadati; phylum Pseudomonadota; class Alphaproteobacteria; order Hyphomicrobiales; family Rhizobiaceae; genus Rhizobium; species Rhizobium sp. SL42. The sequence goes on along the minus strand of NZ_CP063397.1, from coordinate 154,595 downwards.
TCCCCGTTTTCGACCTGCGCGATCAGGCCGTTTTTTCGGCGGCGGCCAGTGCGTCGCGAAGGACCTGTTCCTTGCTTTCGTCCAGCGACGACTTGAGCACGACGCCGCCAAAGGGCGCAATTTCCTTGAGTACCTTGTCTTCGGTCATCTCTTTGACCAGAACAAAAAGAGCGGCATGGCCCGGGGTGAGGTTGGCCGCGAGTTCCTTCATGAAGGGGTCATTGATCCCGACATCGGTCAACGCACCGCTGACAGCGCCGGATGCTGTGCCGACGGCAACGCCGAGCAGTGGGTTGAGGAAGATCACACCAATCAGCAGGCCCCAGAAACTGCCGGATGCGGCGCCGGCGGCGGTGGTGTTGATCAACTGGTTCAGTTTGATCTTGCCAGCCTCGGACTTCGTTGCAATCACGGCGTCTCCGAGGGTGATGATGTATTCCCGCTGCAAGCTGAGGAGCTTGGAACGGACGTCTTCGGCCTGTTTTTCGTTCGGATAAACGATCGCGATCAGTGTGGACATGCGAAACTCCTGTTGCTGGACGGGAAATGGATCGGTCGCCAAGGGCTTTGCGGACAATCGCATTGGTCATCCGGTGCCGCCGCTATCGGTCGGTCGAAAGACAGTGCCAGGGTGATGGCCCCCATTGGGACGGCGTGTGCGGCCAGACTTTCGGCCAGGGCAAACCTTCGCCTCTTTCGTGCCAACAGCACTGCCATCCAAGCCCCCTCTCGCGCAAAAACGCCGATCCCCAAAACAACCGCAGCGTGATTGTCCCCCTTGCAACTATAGGATTGTTTGAGAACGAAAGTGATCAGCCTGGAGTCCGGAGATTCTGCATCACGTCCCGAATCCGGGCTGTTCCGCCGTTTGGCTCTTGCCACTCGATATTTGTCAATTTTTCGGGAAAGGCCGTGATCTTTGCGGCCGGGGCATGTTCACCGGTTTGGGGCGACCCGGCTCAGAATCCAGCCTTTTTGCACTGCGTCCGTTTTTTCCAGAAAATCGATTTGATCCCGTATGGCTGGTTGTCTGATCCGATCTTTGCTGCTCTTAAATTGAGAGAGATCGCAATCGACCGGCCAGCATAAACAAGCGCTTGTGTTGGCTAATGGTTGTATTGACCCGACTTGCAGCGGGGACCCGGGTGCGGCGTCTTGGGCTTGATGACAGCCTTCCGCAATCGGTGTCTGCAGTCGGATCGCCTGTCGATGTTGCGACATTGTTGGTGCGTACGCAGGAGATAGCGATGCCTTACGCTTCAGACCGTTCGCCACGTTTTTGCCTTGCCCAATCGGAACTTGCCCAATCGGATCTGGACACTCTTCTTCCCGAGGCACAGGTCTTCGGGAAGCGCAGGCCTTGCCGCGCCGCCGGCGCGCAGGCGGCCCGGAAGCCCTCGGGTGTCAGCGTGTTCCCGCAAGCCTGCCGCTTCGTGCGCCGCCAATCTTGAAGTCGAGGAGGATCGATCATGCGACTGAACCCGAAAGCGACCATGCTGTGCATGGCATTCCTGCTTCCGGCGCCTACCCATCTTCTTGCAAACGACACGGATGCCAAGCCGGGCTTGCCCCTGACTGCGCGTGGCAATGAGCCGGGCTGGGTGCTGACGCTCGGTGGCGGGCGCGCGTCGTTCCGCACTGCGGATGGCGACATCGTAGCGGAGGGTGTCCTGCCTGAGCCGACCGACAAAGGCGGCAGCTGGCACTATGCGGCAGATGCCATCGACCTTGCGATCGATGTCACGCAGGTGGTCTGCCACGACACGATGACGGGAATGCCCAGTCCGCTGACGGTGGCGGTGACGACAGCTTCAAAGACATTCAACGGTTGCGGCGGCGAGCCGGTTTCCCTGCTGGCAGGCCCGCCGTGGCGTGTGACAAAGATCGGCGATGCTGCGGTGCCGGAGGATGTCTATGTCAGTCTCGAGTTCGATGCGACGAAGACCAGTGTCTTTGGCTCCTCGGGCTGCAACCGCTATTTCGGCGGCTTTACCCTGAATGGCGAAGGCTTTCGCTTCGAGCGCGGCATGGCCGGCTCGATGATGGCCTGCGAGGAGCATAAAAGCCGGATCGAAGCGTCCTTCCTGTCGACGATGGAAAAGATCGACCGGTTCGATATCGACGCGGGTGGCGGGCTTGTTCTGATCTCGTCCGACAGCCCGTCGATCATGGCAACCCGCTCGAACTAGCCGTTTCAAGAGATAGAAAGGTGATCGTCATGCCCATTGGTCTTGATGCCGCAGCCCAGGTTTATCGCGAAGCTGCACGGGATGCCGTGCGTCGGCATTCGGCGTTTCATCTGGTCGAAGCCGCGCTGCTGGTTGTGGCGGGCATTTTTGCCGTGCTGTTTCCGGTCGTTTCATCGGCTGCCGCGGTTTTTACCTTCGGCTGGCTCCTGATCGTCAGCGGGCTGATCCAAGCCATCGGCCTGATCAGCGCCCGTCATGCACCGAATTTCTGGCTGCAACTGGTGTCGGTTATTCTGGGCATCATGGTGGGCGTGCTGCTGCTGCGCAATATCGGCGAGGGGATCCTGCTGCTGTCGCTACTGCTGATCGTGTTCTTCATGATGGAGGGCATTTCCAAGATCGTCTTTGCCTTTACCATCCGACCGTTGCCGAACTGGATGTGGATCTTTGCCAGCGGGGTTCTGTCGGTCGCCCTGGCGCTTATGCTGTTTGCGGCCATGCCTGTTACCGGTTTCTGGCTGATTGGCGTGATGCTCGGTGCAAATCTGATCAGCATCGGGCTGTCGGTCGGGGTGATGGCTTGGAAGGTCGGCAAGATGTCTTCCGCGCCGGCCTGACGGGCGGCCAGGAAGTTTCGTTCAGGGGGAATACACGCTCGATGACTACAACGAACAGCTTATCCCGTTCTACAGGACGACCGGTCAGGGCATTTCTGCACGCGCTTTCGGGTGTCGGATTGATCATCGGCGCGCTGTTCTTTGCGGCCTCTCTCACGCCGAGCCTCGTGCCGCGTGCACCGCTTATCCAGGGAGCCCTGAGCGGCTTTTGCCTTGCCGCCGGCTATGGTCTGGGTGTACTTCTGCGCTGGCTCTGGCTTTCGCTACATCTGCCATCCGTGCAGGGGCGAACGCGGCAGCGAGGCCTTTTGCTGGCCGCGCTGATCAGCCTTGCAATCGTCGTCGCCATGCTGTGGTGGGCGGCCGGGTGGCAGAACCGGCTGCGGGCGCTGATGAACATGGAGCCGATCGACAGCGCCGGTCCTTGGACCATCGCGGCCGTGGCACTGGTGGTCTTTGCCGTCCTGGTCCTGGTTTTCCGGCTGTTCGGCATCATTGCCCAACGCCTGTCCAATCGTCTGGCACGCCATATTCCCGGACCGCCGGCCGCCGTTGTCGCCCTGGCGGTCACCGCGATGCTGTTCTGGACGATCGGCAACGGTGTGCTGGTCGGCGGCGCGATGCGTTTCCTGGACGGGATCTATAGCGAGCTCGACAGCCGCTTCGAGGACGACAGCGTGCAGCCCGTCGGTGCGTTGAAGACCGGCGGGCCGGACTCGCTGATTGACTGGGCAAGCCTTGGGCGGGCAGGGCGACGGCTGGTCGCGGCCGGCCCCGATCAGGCGATGATCGAACAGATGTCCGGTGCCGCGGCGCTGGAGCCGCTCAGGGTCTATGTCGGGCTCAATTCCGCCGCTACGCCCGAGGCCAGGGCCGAGCTTGCCTTGCAGGAATTGATCCGGATCAGGGCGTTCGAGCGGACCAACCTTGTCATCGTCACGCCGACGGGCACCGGCTGGGTTGATCCGGAAAGCCAGTCGGCACTGGAATATGTCCTGCATGGCGACGTTGCCAGCGTCTCGGTGCAATATTCCTATCTCGCCAGCTGGATCGCCCTCTTGGCCGACCCGAGTTATGGGGTCGAGACGTCGCGGGCCGTCTTTGCCACCATCTACGGCCATTGGCGAACCCTGCCACGCGACCAGCGGCCGAAACTGTACCTGCACGGCCTGAGCCTTGGCGCGTTGAACTCGGATCTTAGCCACGATCTGCACCAGGTCATTGGCGATCCCTATCAGGGAGCCCTGTGGGCTGGCCCGCCGTTCAATACCCGCACCTGGGTATCCGTCACTGCGGCGCGCAATCCCGGTACCCCAAGCTGGCTGCCGACCTTTCGCGACGGTTCCGTGATCCGCTTCACCTCGCAGCGCAACACGTTGCGGGAGGCGCCGGCACCCTGGGGGCCTTACCGGGTGATTTTCCTGCAATATGCCAGCGACGCCGTGACATTCTTCGATCCGCGAGCGCTGTGGCGTCGTCCGGAATGGATGAAAAAGCCGCTTGGCCCGGATGTCTCGCCGGACATGGTGTGGATCCCGGTGGTGACCTTCCTGCAGCTCGGCTTCGACATCATGCTTGCCGTCGCACCGCCGAAAGGTTTCGGTCACGTCTATGCGTTCGACCACTATGTCGATGCCTGGGCGTCGCTGACCGACCAGCCGGGCTGGACGGATGAGGGGCTGAGCCTGCTGAAGCAGAAGGTGGCTGCTTTGCAGCCTTGATCCGCAACAGGTCCGATGTGTGGACGGAATGCTAGAAATGGGATCCAACATGGCGAAAAAGGCGGAAACCACTGCTCGAAAGGCGCTAACGGCGCCTCTGCCGATTGATCTGGCTCTCCAGGGCGGAGGTTCGCATGGGGCCTTCACCTGGGGGGTGCTCGACCGCATTCTTGAAGAGGAAAACATCGAGATCGACGGGATATCCGGAACCTCGGCGGGCGCGATGAACGCCGCTGTCCTGGCGGCCGGCATGGCGGGAGGCGGGCGCCAGACCGCACGTGACATGCTGACCGCCTTCTGGCGCAAGACATCGGAAGCGGCCCGTTTCAGCCCGTTGAAGCGTGGGCCGCTGGAACGCATTACCGGTGACTGGAGCCTGGACAATTCGCCAGCCTTTCTTGCAATGGATATCATGGCGCGCATGGTCTCGCCGTATTCTCTCGGTGGGATCGCCGGAAATCCGCTGCGCGACCTGTTGGCCGAGATCATCCATTTTCCCGATCTCGCCGAGGGGCCGATCAAGCTCTTCATCACGGCGACCAATGTGCATACGGGGCAGGGGCGGGTGTTTCGCAAGCACGAGATCACCGTCGACGTGCTGCTAGCATCGGCCTGCCTGCCATCGATGTTCCAGGCCATCGAGATCGATGGCGTGCCCTATTGGGATGGCGGTTATGCCGGAAACCCGACGATGACGCCGCTGGTCCGCGAATGTGACAGCCACGATACGCTGATCGTCCAGATCAACCCCGTCGAGCGTCTGGAAACCCCGAAAACCGCGCGCGAAATAGCCAGCCGGCTGAACGAGATTTCCTTCAACGCGCAGCTACTGAAGGAGTTGCGGATGATGGCGTTGCTGCGCCGGGTCGTCGATCCCGGTCATGGGGAGGCGCGCCAGTGGAAGGAAATGCGGCTGCATCGGATCACATCCGACATCATGGTGACGCTTGGCCATTCCTCCAAGCTCAACGCAGAATGGGATTTTCTGCAGATGCTGTTCGAAGAGGGACGCCGTGCGGCCATCGCCTTCGGCCAAGCCCATCTCGATGATGTCGGGGTGCGCTCGACCTTCGACATAGACCAGTTGGTGGCGGATGTCTGACATGGCCGCCTTTGCCAATTGTTCGTTCCGCGGTGAACCGCCGATTGCGACCAACACGGTCATGTCCGGTTCCGCCGCCGCCTCGTTCACGACTAATCATCTTCATCGCCTCCAGGAAGGTTTGTCCGCATGACCGAACTTCGCCGATCCGATCCCGCAGGCCCGTCGATGTCATCCGTTTCGCTGGTCAATCTGGTCCTCGGAGTGGCTCTTGCGCTGATGGTCGGCTGGTTCCTGTATATCGGCGCCGAGGTACTTGTACCGATGGTGCTGGCACTGATGATCGCCTATGTGGTCTCGGCGATCGCAGGGCTCACCGGCGCAATCCCGATGATCGGCACACGCCTGCCGACGGGCCTGCGCTATACGCTTGCGGCACTGGTCATCGGCTACGGGCTGATCCAGCTGGTTACCCTTTTGGCCGCCAATCTGGTCGTCTTTGCCGCCAAGGCTCCGGAATATCAGGTGAAGTTCCTTGAGATGGCACAGGCGCTTGCCGGCTTTGTCGGTTTCCAGGGGGATGTTACCTGGGAAACCCTGCGCAACGACCTGTTCGGCCAGATCAATCTTCAGGCCACCTTGCGCAGCGGCGTGATATCATCGGCATCGCTCCTGGGCGGACTGGTCTTCGTCCTGCTCAATGTCGTCTTCATGCTCCTCGAACAGGGAAGTTTCGATGCCAAGCTCGGGCGACTTTCGTCCGACCCGGAGCGGATCGTCCGCCTGCGCGCAGTGATCAGCGACATCAACTACCGGGTCGGCCGCTATCTCGCGGTCAAGTCGCTGATCAATGTCGTCCTAGGCCTGATCAGCTATGCCGTCATGGTGTTTTTCGGGCTCGAATTTGCCGTCCTCTGGGCTATCATCATTGCGCTGGTCAACTACATTCCCTATCTGGGCTCGGCCATCGGCGTCTTCGTGCCGACGGTGATCGCGGTGGGCCAGTTCGGTCAACCGGACCAGGTGCTGCTGCTCGCCTTGTCGCTCAGCGTGGTGCAGTTTATGATCGGCAATGTTCTCGAACCGCAGATCATGGGCAATTCGCTCGATCTCAGCCCTTATGCCATCCTGATCAGCCTGACCGTGTGGACCAGCCTGTGGGGCATTGCCGGGGCCATTGTCTCGATCCCGATCACTGCCGTGCTGGTCATCGTGCTGTCCGAGTTCAGCGGCACCAGGCCGATCGCCATCCTGCTGTCGCGCAGCGGTGTCGTTGGCGAAAGCCGGCTTTCGTAACTGTGGCATTGTTATGGGAGGTCGAATGATGCGCAGATTTCTGCTGGCCATGCTCGGCCTTTGCGCCATCAGTTCATCCGCCATGGCTGAATGCGTTGTGCTGTTGCACGGGCTTGCCCGCACCGAACGTTCGATGCAGGGGCTTGAGGATGCGCTGGCGGAGCAGGGCTACCAAGTCGTCAACAACGGCTACCCATCGACACAGGCCTCGATCCAGGAACTGATGTCCCATGTCACCCTGTCGGTTGCCGATTGCTGGCCACAGCAGCGCGTGCATTTCGTCACCCATTCCATGGGGGGCATTCTGGTGCGAGCGTGGCTTGCCCGGCATCGTCCTGCACGGCTTGGCCGGGTGGTGATGCTGGCGCCGCCCAATCATGGTTCGGAGATCGTCGATGTCTTCGGCGACCTGCCGCCATTCCGGTGGATCAATGGTCCGGCGGGGATGGAACTTGGGACCGCACCCTCCTCCACGCCGAATGTCCTACCGCTGCCCGATTTCGAGCTTGGCATCATCGCCGGCACCGTCTCGTTCAATCCATTCTACAGCGCGCTCATCGATGGCCCGAATGACGGCAAGGTTTCCGTAGCCAGCACGAAGATCGAAGGCATGACCGATCACTTGGTCCTGCCGGTGAGCCATACATTCATGATGAGCGATGCCCGGGTCATCGACCAGGTCAGCTACTTTCTCAAGCACGGCAAATTCAGCCGCTGATGGCCGGCGTCTTCTGGGTCAGGGCGACGGTCAGTTCGGCGGTGGTGTGATTGAGGCGTTCGGCAAGGACACGCATGATCTCGATGGCAATTTCGGGGAAATCATGCACCAGACAGAGAAAATTGTCCTTGCTGATCTTGAGCACTTCAAGGCGGCTGGTGGCGCGGACGGTCGCGGTGCGTGAGACCTCGCACAGTATGGCGATCTCGCCGACAATGGCGTTATTCTCCACGTCCGCCAGCTTGAGTTCGCCGGTCGGCGTATCTACCACGACTTCGGCCGTTCCCGACAGGATGACATAGGCCGCATCGCCGGCATCGCCCTGATGAAACAGATTCTGTCCTTCACGGCAGCTGATGCGATCCGACGCAAAAGCCAGAAGTTTCAGCTTTGTCGGTGCGATGCGCGAGAATATCGGCACGCGCCGCAGCATTTCAACTTCGTCCTTCAACAGCATTGCCATAGCACTCCCCTAGCGCTCAAAGAGACGTTATTACGATAGCAGCTCTTTGAAAATACTATTTTTCTCGGAAAGTTCCGCGAAGTTTCCGCTGTCAAGGCTCGCCGCCCCCTCGAAGACCAGAACACGTTGGAAGAACTGGGCGGCATCGGGATTGGACAGAACCCATATGATCGAGGGGCTTGTTTCATCGTCCTGTGACATCTGCATGACATTGGTGATGATGCGGTCCTGGGCGCGCCGATCCAAAGCCGAAAGCGGCTTGTTGAAGATGAAATAGTCGGAGCGTTTCAACAGTACGCGCGCCATGTTGAGTTTCTGGCGTTGGACAACGGTCAGGCGACGGCCCTGGGATCCGACTTCGAAATCCAGGCCGATCGACAGAACATCATTCCTGAGGCCGAGATTGTCGAACAGCTCGTGGCTGATGGCCCGAATGCGCTTCGATGTATCATCCTGCTCGATTGCGATGCGGCCGAACAGGATATTGTCCATCAGGCTGGCGGAGGCGGTGAAGCTCTCGATATCGTAGCGTTCGACCACGCCTGCCAGATCCTTCGGGATATTGGCATGAAACGCCTCGCGGGCGCGGACAAGGAGCGCCATGCGCTCGTCTGTCAGAAGGCCGAAGCGATGGCGAGGCTCGATATAGGAGAAACTCATCTGGATGATGCTGCTTCGGTCGGCGGGTGACGTTTCCTCCAGGGTTTTTCCCTGCAGTTTTTGCACCAGGCTTTCATAGACCGGGATATCGGCTGCCGTCATGAAGGTGAGCTGCTGGAAAAACGGGTGGTCTTCCGGCAGGTCGCTGAACAGTTCGACCGCAGTCTCTGCGATCGATAAACCCATTTCGAACAGCAAGCCGGCAGCGCCGGTTTCGTTCATGACCTGGCGGAAATAGGGGTGGGCCGCAAGTTGTTCGGCAGACGTCATCGGCTGTTTCATGCTGCCGAAGAGCAGGTTTTCCACCACTGTCGCATGGCCATTGTAGGATTTCGGTTCAAAGGGCTCAACGACCGTATCCAGTTCCTCGTCCTGCAGACGGCGGCGCATTTCGCTGCGCAGTTCGACGATCCGATCGACGAGCGCCTTGTGCTTGACGATGTCGACCCGCGAACGCAGGGCAAGATCGAGAATGTCCCGGGTGATCGTCACGGTGTCGAGGACCGTGCCGATGACCTTGTAGAGATCTTCCGGACCGCTTGCCCCTGCCGACTGATAGTCAACCCAGTCGCTGTTGAGGTCGAGATATGGATTGCCGGCGAGCTGGGCTTCGGTGCGCTCCCACTGGTTTTTCCGCGCTGCCGCGTCGGTGTATTCGACGTCGCGCAGCGGGGCGTGTTTTAGCCCGTAAAGCAGATTGTCGCGCAGCGTGCCCTGGAAGAAATGCGTGTCGGACGAGGCATAGGAGAGCTGGCGGCCGGTCACGGCTTCGGGCATTTCGTGCAATTCCTGGCCCGCAATCGTGATGCGACCGGAATCGGGAAGGATGATCCGGCCAATGGCTTCCGCCAGGGCCTCTCCGGCATTGCCGTTGTGATCTATGATCGCGACCGTCTCGTTGGGTTGAATCTCCAGCGAGATGCGATCAAGCCGGCGTGCGCCGCTGTCGTCGCAAAGGACAAGGTTGCTGACGACCAGAGCGTCCGAGAGCCGTGGCGAGCGGGTCTTGACGAGGGCCTGCACGGTAGGGCTGACCAGCGGCTCGATGTCGAATTGCTCGACGACCTGCTGATACTTGATCTGGACGTCCTGGCGCGCCTGATCCCAGTCGATCAGTTCCTTGATCGGTCCGGGGAGATCCTTGTAGGCGGCAATGACGGCCACCAGCTGGCCGATATCCAGGGTACCTTGAAGGGCAAGCGTTCCGCCCACGACATAGAACAGGAAGGGAGTCAGCTGGGCGAGGATGTTATTGATGAACTTGACCAGGAACTTCCACTGGTAGAGGTCGTAGCGGATCGAGAAGATCCGCGCCAGCCGGGCGGTTATGTCGGCGCGTTCGAGGTTCGAGGTGTCATTGGCACGGATCGTGAAAATTCCGTCTATGACTTCAGCAACACGGCCGGAAAGTTCGCGTGCGGTCAGTTGCCGTTCGCGCCCCAGTTCCAGCAGGCGTTTGCGCATCCGCGGGATGATGGCAGCCTGGACGCCGACCATCGCGGTTGCAATCAGGCCGAGCCAGATGTTCTGGACCAGAATGAAGATCAGTGCGGTTATGGCCTGCCCGCCGAGCAGTGCCGGCTGGACAAAGGCGTCTCCGATAAAGCCGCCGAGCGGTTCGACTTCGTCCTTGATCATGGTGGCAATTTCGGGAGACTTCACCCGCTTGAAATGCAGCGGCGGAAACCGCAGGGCCCGATCGAAAAGCTCGAAGCGAATGCGGCGGAGCATGCGCTCGCCAAGCCGGCCCTTGTAGGTATTGATGTAGAATTTGAACAGGCCGTTCAGCACGACAAGACTGAGGAAGACAAGGCTGAGCCCCATCAGGGTCTGGAAACGGTCCAGGTTGAAACCGTCAAACAGATCGACATGCCCGATGAGCGGTATGTCGAAGGACAAGTCCATAAACGGTTGAGTGGCGGTGGGATGTTCAAATCCCTCTCCCTGAATGGGACCGTTCACGATCTGCTTGGGCAGGTCGAAGGCGAGGAAATAGGGGATCATGGACAAGAACACGACCAGCAGAATCCACAGCTGCTGGACGTAGGTGTTGGCCCAAATATAACGCGTCAGGCTTTTTTCCATTTTCCACCGCGCAATGAATCGGAGGTTGGTACGGGCCCCACCGCTGGCCGCGATGCAGTTCGACAATGAACGTATCTGCAAAACGGGGCACGACAAGCGTTATCGACGCCGCGTCCCCGCACAATTCATCAAATGCTTGATCTGTCGCCGATGCCACGAGCGCCGGCGACAGATCAGACCGTCAGCTACTGGATCCACCTGTCCAGGAAGTTGTGTTTCTTCTCGGCCGTCTTGCTGGCATCCCGGTGAAGCAGGATGACCCGTTCGGCCTCCGAAAGCGCGGGTCTGGACAGATCGCGCGCCAGGGCATCGACCAGCAATGGCTCCTGCTGCAATTCCGGACGCTTGAGTGTCACCTTGTGGCCGACGCCGCGCAATTCCTCGTCGCCGAGTATCGTCCAATCGCCGCCGCAATAGGAGGCGAAGGCATCACTGGCAACGACCTGTGAATTGTATTTCTTGGTAAAGGCCTGCAAACGCTCGACTTCATTGACGGACGATCCGAAGGCGGAGAAGGTCAACCGGTCACGAAGGCCGACATTGCCGAACATGACATTGCCGATATGCATGCCGAGGCCGTAGCCGATCGCTTTCTGATTGTTGTCGCGTCTCTGGCGATTCAGTTCGTTCATGCGGGCCTGTGCCTGCCGGACGGCTTCAAAAGCGAGCCGGCAGGCGACTTCCGACGTATCCTTGTGTCGTCCGCAGGGGTAGACCGCGAGGAAGCCATCGCCGACGAAGCTGACGATTTCGCCGCCATTGCGGTTGAAAGGCTGGGCGGCGGCATCGAAGAATTCGTTCAGTGTATCGATATAGGCCTGGCGGCCTTCGGTATCGGCGATCTGGGTGGATTGGCGTATGTCGCCCATGACCAGGGCCGCGCGAACCGTTTCCCCGTCACCGCGGCGGATCTGGCCGTTGAGCACGCGCTTGCCGGCGCCTTCGCCGAGATAGGTCGTCAGCAGGTTGTTGGCCAGCTTATCGAGGACAGCGACCTTGGCGGCAACAGCCAGATGATCCTGGATGCGCATCAATGCAGCGATGACATCCTCGCTGAAGCCCTGTTCGCTTGCCGTGGACCAGGAGCCGATCATGCCTTGGGACGACTGGTTGCCGAGCGGTTGGACGAAGGCGATATAGTCGTTGATTTTCTCCTTGCGCAGATCCTCGAATACCGGAAATTCCACCGGACCTTCGGCTGGAATGCGGCGGCGCATGAATTCGAGATTGCTGGTCAGCAGCTTGTAATAGGGGCTGCGCAGAAAGACCTCGGGTTTTTCGATGTCGTGGATGTAACGCTCGACAATCAGGCCCGTCGACGGCCGCCAGGTGAAACCCAGGGCATCGTAAAGCGGATGGAGCATGGCGAAGGAGAGGTGAATGCGGTGAATGGGAATGCCGGTTGCGGCGATGCGATCGCAGAAGCCGCTGATGATCTCCTCGAGATTGTTGCCGGCGAGCGCCGACTTGGTCAGCCAGTCGGCGACCTTGTCCATGAAGATATTGGAGACAAGTTGGGGATTGTGGCTCATGTGGTGCCCTGTTTTACGGCATGTGCTTGATCAAATATTCTGCTCAGTCGGCTGTGCCAGGACCTGTGCCTCCGCTTCTCTGGCCTGTGCCCGTTTTTCAGACAACTGACTGGCCGCGAGCGCATATCCGCCACTGGCGCCATCGATAAAGTGCATATGGTCTCGCGACAGGGCAGTTGCAACAAAACAGGTAAGAAGCGCCTTGTCCTGGCGATGCAGGCCGAATTCGCAGACTCCATCGCGTTCCGCAGCCTCCAGCCGCTGCACGAGACGGTCCCTGTGGCCGGCATCGACATCCACGGTCATCATCAGTCCGTCGTCGAATTTGCGGAAATCCGAGTTGGCGGCAACATCGGCCTTGTAGCGGCGTGCGTCGAACTTTCCCAAGGGCAGGTTCAGCTTGTGCAGGACAACCGTCAAGATGATCTGCACCGTGATGGACAGCCGCTGACGGAGGCGTTTCGACGCTGGCGCCGTGGCGCGTGCCTCGTTTCGGATGCCTTCCGCCGAAAAGGCAAGGTCTGGGCCTGCGGCCGGTATCGGATGGGCCTCGCGGTTCTGTTCTGCAGTTACGGCAATGATGTCGCCGACCAGTTTGCGGAAGGCGTCCATCGTTTCAGCCGACCGCGGCTTTGCTATGATCGAGACGATTTCGCCATTGTGCGCCTGGATCGGGTCCCAGCGGCAGGACAGGCCGGTCAGGTCAGGCCTGGGTTCGGCATCGAGGACGTCGACCCTGTATCTTCCGGCCTTCATCTCCTGCTCTGCCCAAGTCGCGCCGCCGCCGGTGAACATCGCGTAGGCGATGTGGGTGCTTGCCGCGAAACGAGCGACGCGTACATCGAGACCCCTGGCCCGGATATCGGAGACGGGGACCAGAGCGACGCGCATATCCAGATGCAGGTCGGAGGCAACCCAGTTGCGAAGACTTGCGAGAGCCCGGGCGGCCGTCTGCACGCCACCGGCTGGAATGGCGACCATGGCACCGTCGCCACCGAAGATGAACGGGAGTTCGTGTTCGCCAAGCGCGTTCAGCACTGCGGAGATGACGCTGGCGCCGGCCATGTTGACCGCCTTGTAGCGTCCTTCGAGGATCGCGTTTGTCGATCCGACGATGTCGGCGATTGCAAGACACCAATCGTCCGGCAGCGGCTTGTAGTTCTGCCGGTCCACCACGCCTTCAAAGCGGGCAAACAGCGGGACGGATTGGTAAAACCTGTCGTCTGGACCTACGTTCATTGCAGGATCCTAGCATATCGCCAGCCGTGCCGCATTACCGGTTTTTGCAGATGGATGTGCGGCTTAAGCAGAAGCCGCATTGGCCTGGGAGACTGGAATGAACACGTTCAAGGACAATTCACGACCGCGCAACGACACCTCGTGCGTTTCCATGCCGGTCAGGTCTGCGCCGGAAAGCCGCGCCACGGGCTCCGAAATGACCAGCGGCACGTTGAACTGCTTTGCAACCGATTCAAGGCGGCTCGCGACATTCACGGTGTCGCCGATGGCGGTCATGTTCTTTGTCCTGCCGTAGCCAAGGGTTCCGACGACCGCATGGCCGGTGTGGATGCCGATGGCTATCTGCAGCTGGGTGGAAAAGTCCTTCGCCAGCTCGATATTCAGTTCCTCGATGCCGGCGATGATCAGGTGGGCGGCTTCCAGCGCCTGGCGGCAGCCTTCCTCCGGTGTCGTATTGATGCCGAACAAGGCCATGGCCCCGTCACCGATGAACTTGTCCAGCTGCCCGCCCGTTTCTTCCACCGCATGGCCGACCACGGCGAAATAGCGATTGAGGAGGAAGACGATATCGAACGGAAGGCGGCTTTCGGTCAGGGTGGTGAAGTTTCGCAGATCGCAGAAGAGGACGGCGATATCGCGCTCCCTGCCGGGGCTGATCTCCTGGCTGTTTGCCGGGACCATCGTATCCGGCATGGCCACGAGGAGCGGGGCGACCGTGAGATTGCCAGTCGGGCGCAACTGACAGGCAAGGCGTACGCCGGGCTCAGGCTTGATGCGGATAAGGGTTCTCTGCTCCAGCGTGCCGATGGCGGGCAGATTGCCTTCGGCGCTGACGACCTGGACGCGGCAGGTCGAGCACTGGCCTTTGCCGCCACAGGCCGCGTAGTGCGGCACGCCGCCCAGCCTGCTGGCTTCGAGAACCGAAAAGCCGCGAGGCACATGAACGACCTGCCCGTCGGGATAACGCACGGCGATACGGTGGGCGCGCTCGCGCAGCTTCCGGTACAGACGAAACAGCAGGAGCGTCGCCAGCGAAAAGGCGAAGGTGCCATAAGCCCACATCCTGACGGTTGCCAGCTGTACCATGGCCGAGGCCGAGGGGGCTGTCGGGTCGTAGTAGCCGCCAGGATAGCCCCGCACTATGCCCAAGGGCGATTGAATAGTGCGGCCCATTTCGGAAAAGCCGAGCAGCGCCAGGACCGGAAGCATGATCGCGAAAACCAGAAGCCAGGGGGATGCCCAGCTATACCATGTGCGATACCGCAGCCAGAAATGCAGGCCGATGCAGCCATGCAGCCAGGCGATGACCAGCACTGCCGATTGTTGAACGCCGTTGACCGGCGAACTGATCCAGAGCTGGGTGACGACGGCGGCATAGGTGTCGCGGTAACCGAACAGTTCGTTGGCAACCCGAGTTCCGACGATATGCGGGATCAGCATGAGCGGGATCATCAGGCCGAGCAGGATCTGCGCCGCTTCGGACTTCGGCATGACGAAATTGCGTCGGATATAGATCGCCCGCAAAACCAGCAGGAAATGGATCAGCAATGAACCGTAGAGAAGCACGGTGGCAATCGGATTGCGCCACAGGGTGAGGAACGGTCGGCGGAAGTGATCGGCCGTATCAACCGAGATCAGGCCAACCGCATGGTTGAGCATATGCATTGCGATGAAAATGAAGATCACCAGGCCGGATGCCAGCCGCGCATCGCGAAGCGTCCGTTCGGAGACTATGACTTTTTTCACGCTGCCGCCTTGGGTTTCTGTTGCCGTGAGCCTTTTGACCGAAGGCGCCATGATGATGAATAAGCCGGTACTCGTCGATCCATATTCAGGCTTACGGCAGATGCCCCTGCAAACCTGGGTCGCCGTTGTTCCGGTGGCGTGAATCAACCCGTCAGGTCAAAGCACCGGAACGTGGCAATTCAGAGTTCAAGCACCATTCCGTCCCGCGCGGCGATGGTTTCGGCAAAGCGCTGCTGTGCCAGCTGCTCCAGCCTGTCCAATTCATCGTCGGTGCGCGAAGGGGCATGATGGAACAGCACCAGCTTGCGGGTGGATGCCTGTAAGGCGAGCTTTACGCCCTGTTCCCAGGTCGAATGCCCAAAACCCTTGTATTTCAGCATTTCGTCTTCGGTGTAGGCGGCGTCATAGACCGCGATATCGGCATCCTGCATCAACTCCAGTGCCGTCGGATCAAGGATGCCGGTCTGATGCTCGATATCGAACACGAGCGCCAGAGACTTGCCCTGCCACGCGATCCTGTATCCGATCGCGCCACCCGGATGATCGAGCAGGAATGTGCGGATCTCGACCCCAGGGATCGGGGTCAGCAGATCACCGGCGCGAAAATCGTGAAAGATCAGGTTTGCCTTGCAGATATTCGTGTCGATCGGTGTCCATGGCGGGCTGATGAAGCGACTGACCATCTCGCGCGTGGACATCTGGCCGGCGAGATGCCCTGACCAGATGTTGACGGTCGCTACGGGATTATAGATCGGCTTGAAGAAGGGCAGGCCGATTATATGGTCATAGTGGCAGTGACTGAAGAACAGATGGGATTGTTGCAGGCCCTGTTCCAGCATTTCCATCCCGACTTCGCGGATGCCGGAACCGGCATCGAACAACAGGCGATGTTCTCCGCACCGGACCTCGATGCAGGGCGTGTTGCCACCGTAGCGCTGGAATTGGGGTCCGGATACGGGAATACTGCCCCTCGTGCCCCAGAATTTGATCGAAAACACGTTCTCTTTCATTCAATTAGACAATTGTGCCGCAGTTCACGCAGCGGATGTCACAATACCATGGGTTATAGCCAAACGCCTTTTTCGCGCGAATGCAAGTGGCCATTCATCTGTGGGTTCAAAACTGCAAGTGCGGGCTGGCTTAGAAGCGGGCTTTGCCTCTGGCATTTTGCGCTCCTCTGCCGGTTCGACCCTGGAACGGATTCAGCGCTTGTCAGCTTGGATCCACAGGCAGCGACACTGGGGCTCCACGTGTCGCGCGCTCTATCGACCGACCGAGTACGCCGAGGAAAATGGCGAGGAAATCCCGCGGGCTCTTGTGTTCGGTCAGGCTGGTGTCGCCGAATTCGGTCGCCAGAATGCGGTAGATCCGCAACTTCGTGGCCGGGACCCAGGCCAGTGCCTGGGTACTGCCCTGGCGAAGGCGATACCAGTCCACGACAAGGTCCAGGAGAGGCGATGTGTTCAGGTTGGCTCGGTCGAGGTCGTGCGCATTTGCCCAATCGTCCAGGATCGCGGACATGCTCCCGTTGCCAGTCATCGCATTCAGGGCCTCGCGCGTCGCCGTTGTTTCCAGAGATTTTCCAAGCAGCAGGCGGCAGAGGTCGGCGAGCGAACCATGAAGGGCAAACTCGCGGAGTTCCAGGGGCCAGTCGTTGGGCAGATAGCGGCTGACGACCAGCGCGTGAATGTGCCAGTTGAGAAACTCTCCGTAGTTCGATGCTTGCAGTGCAGGTTCCGGTGCCTCGCCGGGTTTGCTGGTCTCTGCCAGATAGAGTTCGAGCAGGTCGCCATCAAGCGGCATCTTGGCCAGGGACACGGTCTCTGTTTCAGGCGTATCTCCGTTAGCGCGGACTATCGTATAGCCGGCTGGAAATGCGACAAGCGAAGGGACGGCTATGTTCGTCAACCCTTGCGAGCCACTTGTCCAATCGGAGCGGGCCGCGACGTGGAGATGGCCGCTGAAATGCAGCCTGAGCCCGGCCCGGACAAGCGTTTCGCCAACAGCCTGAACCGGCGTTCGCCTGGCAATGTCGGTCCTGCCGAACAACACGTCCTCGCTGCCGGACACATCTTCAAACGGATCAAGCACCGGATAGTGGGAGAAGGCCATCAGGCGCTTGCCAAGCCTGTCGGCACGCGCACATACATCGGCAATCCAGTCGATCAGGTATGGCTTGACGCGCAGCAGCGCATTCCAGCCGGCGTTGGAACTGTCGAGGAAGGCTTTCTTGCGGGCGATGTCACGACTGCCGTTGCGCGGCTCGAAGACATTGGCGTCGAGCATCAGCAGCCACAGGCCGTCGGCCGGCTCGACCAGATAGGACGCATCGACAAGCCGGTGCGTGGTCAAGCCATCGGCGGAATGGAGGTCATGCCGTCGCATTGCAAAGTCATCCGAAGCGCCGAACGGTGTCTCCCAGTGCCGATAGGCGGCGTTTCGGGTCAGGCCGAATTCGGCCATCGGCAGCAAGCCGGCCGGCATGCCGTCGCAATACATCTTGGGTGTGACCGTCGGCTGACCGGGGTCCAGCGCCGCGATTTCGGCATCACTGGTGACGAGAGTGGTGGTGCCGGATGCATTGAGAAAACGCGTGCTCTGATGCTTGCCGAGGGGGCCGAAGACATCGTGGTTTCCAGGGATCGCGTAGAAGGACATATTGTGCCGGTCGCGCCAGTGGCGCAGCAGGCGAGCGACGCTATCGGTGGTCGCGCGTTGTCCGTCATCGGTATAGTCGCCCAGAAGCACGACGTGGCGAATGCCTCTGGAGCAAACGTCCTCCAGTGCAGCCGGAAGGGCGACGAAGCTTTCATTGAAGACCCGGGTCGAACGGGCCGTGTCTGCCCAGCTGCGCAGCGTCAGTCGCCTGCTGCCGACGTCGACGCCAGCAACGTTGTAGTCACCCTCGATATCGTGAAAGTGGGCATCGGCAATGACCGCGACTGCCGGTATCTCAGGACCGAGCCTTGGCACGACCGTTCAGGCCTTCCGGCGATAGAGGAAGTAGCGATCGGGATCGACGGTGGATGGAATTGGCAAGGGCGTCAGGGACGGATGCTCCAGCGGCAGTCCGCTGATCGCCACGCCATCCGGTGCCAGTGCGGCGCTGACGATATCGGGCAGCCAGGTCAGGGTGACGGCATCCTTGTCGGGATAGCCGGTGCCGATGTCGGCATGAACGAGGGCGGCACCCTGTCCGGCATAGGCCTTTGCCGTTTCCCCGATTTCCCCGATGACCAGGTTTTCGGGTTCAGGCGTGGAGGATGAATGGGCACCGAGAGCGCGATCGAACGCGATAATGCGCCGTCCGGGAAACCGGTCGCGCAGATGATCGAACGTGCGGCCATTGCCCAGGCCAATCTCAAGAATGGCACCCGACGGCGCGATCGGCACGTGGTCGCGGACGTGATCGATAATATCGCGCTGTGCCGACATACGGCGAATGAAACTGTCCAAACGGCTCATGAAACTGGCCCATCATTGTCGGTGCCGCCGGCACCTTATGCCTTGACGATATTGTCGCCGCTGATCTTCAACCGCGAAAACACGTTTCGTGTGTCGACGATCAGGGCCTTCACGGTCGCGAGCGGGAGGCCGACATAGCCCAGTCCGATGATGCCCACCCGCGCGCTGCGCGACTGGATGTGCTGCAGCAGCATCTCGTAGGAATGCAAAGGTGTTGGCATCGGTACTCCGTGCACTTATACAAGATCGGCACGTCCAGATGGGAGAGTTTAGCCTGCATGTCAAGTCTGGTTGAGGTGCGCGCACGCAACGCAAACTTGCTGTGTCACCAGCTGTTTTTAGCGTTCCGTCAATGCGGTTATACCGCCGCTGGAGCCCCTCTGCTGGTCGGTCTGCCGTTATGAAGATTGCCTTCTATTCTCCACTGAAATCGCCGGATCACCCCGTTCCTTCGGGTGATCGTCTGATGGCTCGCCAGTTGATCCGCTGCCTGACGCTATGCGGTCACAGCGTGGAGGTCGTTTCGCAATTGCGGGCCTTCATCCGCGACCATGACGATCGTGACGGGCGCGACGCGCTGCTCAGCTATGGCGAAGCGGAGGTCGCACGTCTTCGTGAGCAGTGGCATCGACAGGGCGCGCCGGATCTGTGGTTCTGCTACCATCCCTACTACAAGTCGCCGGATCTTCTCGGACCTGCACTGTGTGCTTCCTTCGCGCTTCCTTATGTGACCGTCGAGGCATCCTATTCCCATCGCCGGAATATCGGTGTGTGGAGCGATCTGCAGGACCGTGTGCTCGACACCGTTCGCCGTGCCGCGGTGAACATCTGCCTGACAGGGCGCGATCGCGCCGGGCTGAAGGCTGCCGCGCCAGAGGCGTCGGTTGCCAGCCTCAAGCCTTTCCTTGATGCCGACGCATTTTTCGAGACGGTGCCCCGGCCTGATCCACGTCGACTGGTGACCGTGGCGATGATGCGCTCCGGCGACAAGCTGGCCAGCTATCAGGTCCTTGCCCAGGCACTTGGCCGGATCCGCCATCTGCCATGGATGCTGTCGATCGTTGGGGACGGTCCGATGCGCGACGATGTCCGGGCTTTGTTTTCCGACCTGCCGGAAGGCCGCATTGAATGGCTTGGCCAAAAAGAACCTTCCGAGGTTGCCGAAATTCTTGCGGGCAGCGCGTTGTATGTCTGGCCGGGATGCGGCGAAGCCTATGGGCTTGCCTATCTGGAAGCGCAGGCGGCCGGGGTGCCGGTGATCGCATGGGCGACGGCGGGCGTGCCGGAAGTCGTTGAAAACGGTACGACGGGCATCCTGACGGCACCGGGCGATGTCGATGCATATGCCGCAGCCATTGCAACTCTGTTGGGCAATGACGACGAAAGACGCCGAATGGCAGGGAATGCACGTGTCCGCGTTGTGCGTGATCACTCGCTTAAAGCCGCGAGCAGGGCGCTCGATGCCATTCTTCATCAGCATTTGGGAGACCAGCCATGACCGGGCGCACTGAACTCAAGCCGTTGTTCGAAGAGCTTGATCGTCGTGCCGATCTGGGCGACCCTTTGCAGCTGTGGCTTCGCGACGACGATGCGGTCGCGCCAAGCGAGCCACTCGATCGCCTGCTTCAGCTGACGAACCATCACGGTGTACCGACGTTGCTCGCGGTCATCCCCGCTTTTACTGGTGTGGAATTGCAGCAGCGTCTGGCGCTGGAGAAGGGTGTCGAGGTGGCGGTGCATGGCTGGGCTCATGCCAATCATGCGGGTGCGGGTGAGAAAAGCCGGGAGCTGGGGTTGCATCGCTCGCTTGCAACCGTGCTTGCCGAACTCGCTCGGGGGCGTGAACGCCTTGCCTCTCTGTACGCCGCTCGGTTCGTATCCATGCTTGTGCCGCCCTGGAACCGGATCGACGGCGAGATCATCGACAACCTCGAGGGACTTGGTTTCGAGGCACTGTCCGTCTTCGGGCCTGAAAAGCCGGCTCCGCTGACGATGTTGAATACCCATGTTGATATCATGGACTGGCGTGGCACGCGTGGTGGCCGCCCAGTTGGTGCGGTCGTCGCAGATCTGGTGGCGATGTCGCAAAGCCACAAGGGGCCTGTCGGGTTGCTGACCCATCATCTGGTGCACGATGTCGCGGCCTGGGATCTGCTCGGCCAGCTTTTTGCAGTCACTGGAGAGCACGCGGGCTGCAGATGGCGATCAGCAGGGTATCTTCTGGCCGACAAGGGCTAGCGTTTTATCAGGGCCGGATTATCCGGCCCATGGCAGGTCAGTGCGTGGTCGCCATGCGTTCGCCCAGGATGCGCATGGTCTCGGCCATCGTGCGCGGGCAACTGGCCAGAATCTTCAGGAAGTAGTCCTTGCTGATCCGAAGGGCCTCGACGGGGGTGGCGGCCTTGACCGTCGAGTTGCGCGGACGGTCGCACAGGATCGCGATTTCGCCGACCACGGAACGACAGCCGACTTCGGCAATCTTGGTTTCGCCGGCCGGGCTTTCCATGATGATGTCCACAGCGCCCGACAGGATGACATAGGCCGCATCGCCGGCATCGCCCTGGTGAAACAATTCCTGGCCGGTTCCGTAGATGACCCGGTCAGAAGCGAACGCAAGCAGCTTCAGTTTTCCAGCATCCATGCCGGAAAAAAGAGGTACACCGCGTAACATCTGCACTTCGTCATTCAGGATCATCACATTCACCTGCCTCGAAAAATTGCGTTCCGACTGTCCTACTACCAACTATGCTATCAATTGCTTATAGACAGAACCGTTTTCGACAATTGTCTCGTAAGACCCATCTTCCGCCACAGTTCTATCGTTAAAAGCAATAACCCTCTCAAAGTGCTTTGCAAGGGGCGTGTTCGAAAGTACCCAGACCACTGCAGGAGTATCACCATCCTTTGCCAGAAAGGCAAGGGATGCATCGACGATGCGTTCCTGAAGATGGTGATCGAGCCCTGAAAGCGGCCGATTGAAGATGTAGTAGTCCGACTTGCGGATCAGAGCCCGGGCAAAACTGAGTTTGAGGCGCTGGGAATGGGAAAGCCGCCGTCCCGCAGCTCCGATATTGTATTCCAGCCCAAGCGCCAGCAGGGCCTGATAGAGGCCGGGTTGAGCGCGCATGAGCGAGGAGCCGATTTCGCGGAGCTGCTTGGCAGCATCGCTGAAGCGATGATTGATCTTGCCGAAGATGATGTTCTCGATCAGATTCCCGGACGAAAGATAGGCATTGGGATCGTAGCGCTCGATATACCCGCGCAGCGCGTTCGGCAGGTTGTCATGGAATTGATGCCGAACCTCGATGATCTTGTTCATCAATGCTTCGTCGAGCAGGCCGAAACGGTGCCGGGGTTCGACGTAGAAGAAGCTCAAGCGAATAAGCGCGATCCGGTCTTCTTCGCCGACCGTGCGCATCGAGTGGCCGGTCAGCCTTTGCAGACGCTGCTGGTAGGCCGGAATTTCCTCCGGTGTCATATAGGTCAGGCGCTCGAAGAACGGGTGATCCAGCGGCAGGTCCTTAAACAGCTCGACCGTGTTTTCGGCAATCGCCATGCCCATCCGGAACAGCGCTTCACCGAGGCCGCTTTCGTCCATCATGTTGCGGAAATAGGCGGTCTTGGCGATTGCCTGGATGGCCGAATCTGAACTCATCATGCCGAAGAACAGGTTTTCACCGACCATGGCCTCGGTATTGTACCGGTCCTCCTCGAAGGGAATGACAAGGCTGTTGAGGTTGCGGCGATCCAGTTCCTCGCGCAGCCGGCGGCGAAGCTGGACGATATGGGCAGCGAGTGTCGGGTCGCTATTGACGTCGATGGTCGAATGGAGGGCAAGCTGGAGGACGTCTTCGGAGAGGTCGACAACCTCCAGTACTTCCCGCATGGCTTCGAAAAGCCCGTCCATGTTCTGTGCACGGGTGGCTGAAATGTCGATCCAGTTGCTGTTTAAGTCGAAATCGGCATTGCCGGATCTTTTCGCTTCCAGAATGTCCCATCTGCGCTTGTCGGCCGCCGCGCCCTTGTACGAGACCGTGGCGGTCGGGGCATGCTTGAGCCCATAGAGAAGGTTGTCCTTCAGCGAGCCGAAGAACAGGTAAGCGTCGGGCGCCGCATACGAGATCCTGCGGCCGGTGATGGCTTCCGGCAACATGAAGATATCGTCCTCGCCGGCGCTGACCTTGCCGCCGGTCGGCCGCGTGATGCGGCCGAGAGCCTCGGCCAGGGCATCGGCACCGCTTGCTGCCGTGCCGATGATTGCGACCGTTTCGCCGGGCGATATCTTGACCGATACATGCTCCAGAATTCGTGCGCCGTTGTCGTCTTCGACCATCAGATTGTTGGTGCTGAGCGGATGGTTCATCGCGCCGGCGCTCGACGGTTCGAGAGCCTGGATTTCGGCACTCAACAACTGGTCGGCCTCGAACTGTTCAACGACCTGTTCGTATTTGACCTGCACGTCCTGGCGGGCGAGGTCCCAGTCAATCAGTTCCTTCAGCGGGCCCGGCAATTCCTTGTAGGCATTGATGACCGCGACCAGCTGGCCGACATCGAGCTTGCCGACGATCGTCAGATAACCGCCGATGACGTAGAACAGGAAGGGCGTTACCTGGGCAAGGAAGTTGTTCAGGAATTTCACCATGAACTTCCACTGATAGATATCGTAGCGGATGCGGAAGATATAACCGAGCCTGGACGCGATGTCGGCACGCTCGAAGTTGGATGTATCGAAGGCGTGAACCGTGCCGATGCCATCGACGATTTCGGTCACGCGGCCCGCCAGCTGTCTTGCACTGATCTGCCGTTCGCGGCCAAGCTCGATCAGCCGGCGGCGCATGCGGGGAATGATGCCGACCTGCACGATGGCCATGGCGAAGGCGACAAAGCCGAGCCAGAAGTGCTGCATGAAGATGAAGATCAGCGCGGTCAGCGCCTGGCCGCCAAGAAGTGCCGGCTGGACAAAGGCATCCGCGGTGAAGCCGCCGAGCGGTTCGACCTCATCCTTCACCATGCTGGCGATTTCGCCGGCCTTGATACGCTTGAAATAGTTGGGCGGAAACCGGAGAATCCGATCGATCAGCTCAAAGCGGATACGCCGAAGCAGCCGTTCGCCGAGCCTGCCCTTGTAGGTATTGATGTAGAACTTGAACAAGCCGTTGATGATGACGAGCATCAGGAACGTCAGGCTCAATGCCATTAGCGAAGGAAGGCGTTCCAGCGGCAGGCCGGGAAAAAGCTCAACGTTGCCCCAGAACGGGATGTTCAGGGTAAGGTGCATGAACAGTTGCGTGTCGCCAGCCTTGGTAAACCCATCACCCTGTATCGGCCCGTTGACGATCTGTTTCGGCAGATCGAAGGCGAGATAGTAGGGGATCATCGACAGGGCAACGATCACCAGGATCCAGAGCTGCTGCCGGCTGGTGTGGTTCCAGATATATCTGGCGAGGTTTGGTTCCATGGAAGACTTCTATGCGTGTTTTTAGGCTGCAGCTATCCAGGGACAGGCTGCAGCGTCTTTAGCATCATAGCTGGGAAGTCGGTCGCTTATTTAGAAGGTCTCTCAGTAACTCGGCTGTCCGATTTGCCCCGTCCAGTTGCAAAACAGGCACATCCGGCAGATCGACCTGCCCAAGTGCCCTCTCTATCGCGGAAACCATCGTGTCGCCGCAGAGCATGTTTTCCGGCAAGACGACCGCGAGGCCCATGCGGTCCAGTCTCTCGGCGCGCGCGGTTTGTTCGGTTTCTCCGCCGGATGCGAACGGAACCAGCACCGATCTGCATCCCGCCTGCTGAATGTCGCAGACCGTGTTATAGCCGGCCTGGGAGATTGACAGTCTCGCCGTGGTCAGCAGGCTGCGGAAATCGGTGCGGAAACGCGCCAGCTGCACATGGCCAGGCGCTTTGGCGGAAAACCGGTCGAAATCCGACTGCGGCAGATTCGGGCCGGTGATGATGCACCAGCGTCCAAGGTCGGTCAGTTCTATCGATGCATCCAGCGCCGCCTCGATCACGCCGGCGCCGACTGCGCCTCCACCAGCCGATACGACGATGTCGAACCGTTCATGCGGCGGGGCGGGCGGACGTCCGGTGACCAGCCCGGTATAGGCGACCCGGTCCGCAATGGAGCGAGCCAGCGGGAATGTATCCTGCAGCCTGACGAAGTCCGGATCACCATGCACCAGGACATGGTCGAAGTGGCGGCGGACCAGGTCAACGGTTTCCTCGTCACGGCCCGGTTTCGCACGTTCCTGGAGGATATCACGCAGCGATGTCAGCAAAAGCGGACGCGGCTGTGTCGCCTCGATGGCGTCGATCAACGGCAGAAGTTCAAAACGCACCTGCCGACGGCCGAAGGGAAAGGCTTCGAGGATGACGATGTCTGGCCGTTTGTCACGATAGGTTGCGAGCAATAGCTCGCGCCGTTGCGCCTTGAAGGTATCATCGACCGGATTTCCATCGGCATCGACCAGTTGCGAAAATCCGCCGTCGCCGACAGCAATCGGCGGCAGGGTGACGTGGTCCATGCCGCCTGCCGGAAATCCCGCAACAGACATTCCGCCGGTCACCAGGGTCACCTCGAAGTCGTTCTCGGCAAGCGCCTGGACGATGTGACTTGCTCTTGCAAGGTGACCGATGCCCAGCAAGTGCTGAACGTAGTAGAGGACGCGGGGCCGAGATCCTATCGCTGCAGCGTCCGTCATTTCGACGTCTGCCATTCGCTTTCGAACAGCGCCTTCAACTGTCCGACGCTGGAATGATAGTCGAAACTGCCGCGTACCTTTGTTTCGGCGGCCTTGCCAAGGCGGTTGCGAAGCTCGGGATCGCGGATCGCCCGTTCCAGTGCTGCGGCGAGAGCCTGCGGATCTTCCGATCGAACCAGCAGGCCGTTTTCATCGTCCTTGAACAATTCGGGAATGCCGGAAATGTCAGTGGCGATGCAGGTCAGCCGCTGGCTCGCCGCCTCGACCAGAACATTGGGAAGACCGTCACGGTCGCCATCGCTGGTGATCCTGCAGGCCAGCGCGAAGATATCGGCTGTGCGGTAGGCCTGTAGGACATCCTTCTGATCGACGGCGCCCAGCCAAGTGATCTTGTCCTCGATGCCCAGTTCATGGGCCAGCTTCTTCAACTTGGGACGCTCGCCACCGTCGCCGGCATGAACGAAACGCCAGTGCAGGTCCGGTGGCAGGAGGGCAAATGCCTTCAGCAGGACATCATAGCCCTTTTTCTCGACCGCGCGGCCGACACTGATGATCGTAACGGGATCTTCGCTGCTTGTGCCATCGCGTGGCGGGCGAAGCCCGTCGAAATGCGGAAAACGGTTCAGGTCAAGCCCGTGATAACTCAGATGGATGTGGCTGACGTCTTCGGGGCCGAGCTGCTGCAGATGCTCGTAGCCGGTTCTTGTGCAGGTCACGGCCCATCGCGCACTTGCGAGCTTATCGGAGAGTTCCCAGTCCTTCGAAGTCCAGATATCCTTGGCATGGGCGGACACGGTCCAGGGAATGCCGGTGATCTGGCTGGCATACGCGGCGACCGATGCCGGCGTGTGGATGAAGTGGGCGTGCAGCCAGCCGGCGTCCTTCGGCCATTCGTTCACCAGCACTGCCGCCTGTCCGAAGCGGCGGAAGCGATTGCGGGTGTAGTCACGAGCCAGATCCGAACGGAACTGCGCAAATGCCTTGCGGAAACCCGGCAGCTTGCGGATTGCAAACAAGGCACGCAGCACCCGGATCGGCTCCTGATGCAAATATTCCGGTAGGTAGTGGACCGGTGCCCGGATTTCATCGTGAACGGCGTGTCGCTTCTTGTCGGTGGGGTGGCGCAACGCGACGAGGACCAGTTCAAGACCGGCCTTTTCAAGACCCAGCAATTCCTGGGCGATGAAGGTTTCCGACAGCCGCGGATATCCCTTCAGCAGCACGACGATTTTACGGGAATGCGGCAAACCTAGTGGGCCTCTTCTGCGATGGCTGGAATCAGTTCGCGCTGGGCCAGTTCACTGCCGACCATGCGGGCGATATTGCTCAGGCCTTCAAGACGCAGGCCTGCGCTGTTGCTTGACGGTGGCAAGCGATTTGGAAGTGCCTTCAACGCGGCCGCCAAGCGCTTCGGATCGCGGGATTCCTCCGGCCTGAGCATGTCGATCAGGCCGAGTTCGGCGGCGCGTGTGGCGCGGATCAACTGCTCCTCGCGCGGCATCACGCGCGGGATGATCAACGCCGGCTTGTCGAAGGAGAGAATTTCGCAATAGGTGTTGTAGCCGCCCATCGCCACGACTGCCTTGGAACTGGCGATCAGCTCTTCCATCCTGGTGTCGAATTCGATCACCTCGATATACGGAATGGCTGCCCCTTTCTTCGCAAACATGGTGCGTTGTTCGGCCGGCATATAGGGACCCAGCACGATCAAGGCCTTGTGGGTCAGCGTCGGGTCCTGCTGATAGGCCTGGATCACGTCTTCGACCAGATCGGCGCCATCGCCACCGCCACCGGTGGTGACAAGGATATAGTCGCCGTCCGGCTGATGCAGCGAGCGATCCTGATGGGGCGCGCTCCTCTGCAGGAAGCCGACGAAATTCATCTTGGCACGGACGGGTGCCGGGACATCGAGGCCAATCAGGGGATCGTAAAAGTCCGGCGGGCCATAGACCCAGATGTCGTCATAGAAGCGTTCGATCTTCTGCATGACATCCTTGCGCTTCCACTCCGCCTCCAGCAGATGCGGCGCATCCATCACTTCGCGCAGGCCCAGGATCAGCTTGGTTCCACGTCCCTTGAGATAGGCCAGGGTTTCCTCGACCTCACCGCCGAGGCCCATGGGCTCCTTGTCGATGATGAAGATGTCGGGTTTGAATGTTTCCGCGGTATGGCGAATGATCGACCGCCGCATGTTGAGCGTGTCTTCCA
Organism: Rhizobium sp. SL42; assembly: GCF_021729845.1. Taxonomy (NCBI): domain Bacteria; kingdom Pseudomonadati; phylum Pseudomonadota; class Alphaproteobacteria; order Hyphomicrobiales; family Rhizobiaceae; genus Rhizobium; species Rhizobium sp. SL42. Next base: position 126,913 of record NZ_CP063397.1, on the reverse strand, counting down.
GATCGATATGGCGCTCAAGCGATGTGTATTCGCCATTGCGCAGCTTGATGACGCTTGGAATCTTGACGAAATCGACACGTGCCCGGTAGTCGAACGCACCGGCAATCGTTGCACCCGATATGATCAGCACGTTGAGGCCGCGGTATTCCTCCACCAGCGCATGGGCAATGGTCCGGCACCTGCGAAGGTGCCCGAGACCAAAGGTGTCGTGGCTGTACATGAGGATGCGGCCTTGCTCAAAACTGCGCGTCATGAGCGAAGTCCCTCGGCTCCACTGGAAGCCGCAAGAGTGCTGGGAGGATTCCTGCGCATCGAAATTCCGTTTCACTTATAGGGATCGGCCGCATCGCGTAGACCGTCACCAAGAAAATTGAAAGCCAAAATAACCAGGATGACAGGCACCACAGGGAACAATAGCCAGGGATAAAGTGCAATAATGTTGACGCTGCGCGCCTCGGTCAGGAGGATGCCCCAGCTGGTGATAGGCGGACGCAGGCCGATGCCGAGGAAGCTCAGTGCGGTCTCGCCAAGGATCATGCCGGGAATGGTCAGGGTGGCGCTGGCGATCAGGTGCGACATGAAGCCGGGCACGAGATGGCGGCGGATGATACGGGCACTGCCCGCACCCATCACCTGAGCAGCCAGCACATAGTCTTCCTCGCGAAGCGCGAGCAGTTTCGAGCGGACCGCGCGTGCAAGTCCGGTCCAGTCCAGCATGCCGAGAATGACGGTGATGCCGATATAGACGAGGATCGGGCTCCAGGTCACCGGGATGATCGCCGCCAGCGCCATCCATAGCGGGATGCTCGGGATCGACTGCAGGACCTCGATGACGCGCTGGACCAGAAGGTCGAAGATGCCGCCGTGATAGCCGGCAAGCCCGCCGATGACGATGCCGAGGACAAAGCTCATCATGACGCCCAAAATGCCGATCGTCAGCGATATGCGCGCGCCATAGATGATACGCGACAGCATGTCGTGGCCCAGACGGTCGGTGCCAAGCAGGAAGAGCTGGCCGCCTTCGGCCGGGCAGACCAGATGCAGGTTGGCGTCCACCAGGTTCCAGAACCGATAGCCATCGCCGCGGCAGAAGAAGCGCAGCCTCTGAATATCGTCGGTATTATCGGTATACACCCTCTTCAGCGTGTCCATGTCCAGCGTCATGCGCTGGCCATAGACGAAGGGTCCGACAAAGTTGCCCTGGTGCATGAAGCGCACGGTCTGCGGCGGTGTGTGGATGAAGTCGATATTCTTGGTATGCAGGTTGTAAGGCGCCAGGAATTCGCTGAACAGAATACTGACATAGACCAGGACGAGAAAGATCCCGGAATACAGCGCCATCTTGTGGCGGCGGAACTGCCACCACATCAGCTGGAACTGTGATGCCTTGGCGATGTGCTTGAGTTCCTCGACCTTGCGCTCTGCGGCATAGGGATCGAAGGCGGCGCTCGAGACGTAGTGTCCCATCGGTGCGCCGGGTTCGGGAAGCGGTGTGTTCATTTCTGGCTCCCTCCGCCCAGACGAATGCGCGGATCGAGTATCGCAAGCGCGATGTCAGACACCAGCACGCCGACAACGGTCAGAAAGGCAAGGAACATCAGGAACGAACCGGCGAGATACATGTCCTGGCTTTGCAAGGCCTTGATCAGCATCGGACCCGTCGTTTCAAGCGACAGGACGATTGCGGTGACTTCTGCGCCGGAAATGATCGCCGGAAGGATCGAGCCGATATCGGATATGAAGAAATTGAGCGCCATGCGCAGGGGATATTTGAGGAGGACCCGCAACGGGTGCAGGCCCTTCGCCCTTGCCGTCACGACATATTGCTTGTGCAGTTCATCAAGAAGATTGGCGCGGAGGCGGCGGACCATGCCGGCCGTGCCGGCCGTGCCGATGATGATCACCGGGATCCAGATATGCGACAGGATCGAGCGGAACTTTTCCCAGCTCATCGCCGCATTGAGAAACTCGCGGTCCATCAGATGGCCGATCGAAACGCCGAACCAGATATTGGCGAAATACATCATCACCAGGGCGAGCATGAAGTTCGGCACCGCAATGCCGATCAGGCCCAGGAAGGTCAGGCCATAGTCGCCCCAGCTATACTGGTGAGTGGCCGAATAGATGCCGATCGGGAAGGCCAGCAGCCAGGTGAAGATGATCGTCACGAACGATACCAGCACGGTGAGCCACAATCGATCGCCGACGACATCCGAGACGGGCAGGCGATATTCGAAGGAATAGCCGAAGTCACCGACCAGCATCCCGCCTATCCAGTGGACATAGCGCAGAACAGGCGGTTGGTCGAAGCCGTAGCGGGCGCGCAATTCCTCGATCTCTGCCATGTCCGCCGCCTCGCCCATGGCGCGCAACTCGGAAACATAGCTCTCGAAATAGTCGCCGGGCGGCAGTTCGATGATCGTGAAAACCAGCATGGAAATCAGGACCAGTGTCGGTACCATCACGGCGATGCGCCATAGGATATATCGCAGCATGATCACACGTCTCTATCGTACCAAAAGGTGTCCGGCATATAGACACCGAGATAACTGGTCGGATCGAAGCCGAACAGCGCCTTGTCGGGAAGGTTGCGCAGCCGCCTCGACCTTGCAATCGGCTGCAGGCCACCATTGACGGTGCCGATACTGAAAACCTGTTGCGTATAGTGGGACAGCATCTCACCCCAGATTTTCGTCCGCGCCTCGGCCGTCGTCGTCTGGCGCCAGGCCCTGAGCCTGTCGACCATATACTGGACTTCGGGCATGTCGGGAGCCTTGCCCTTTGTCTCGGCTGAAGCAAAGTACATGCCCCAGAGCGGCCATTGCAACTGGTCGTCTGAGCTCGGTGCCAGGCCGCTGGGTGACATTTCCGAGGTTGGCACACCGTTGTCGAGGCCTTGCCAGACCGACATCATGATCTGACCGCCAATCGCGCGGCTGCGGAAGATGTCGCGTTGCGACGTGCGAATGAAAAGCGAGAGCCCGACCGTGTGGAAATGGTCGGTAATGAGTTCCAGCACATCGGTTTCCAGCGTGCTTTCGCCTGCGCTTTCAATGATGATATGCGCGGGTCGTCCGTCTGGCAGGATCCGGTTTCCAGCACCGTCGCGGCGATCGAGCCCGGCTTCGTCGAGCAGCCTGTTGGCCTGTTCGGGGTCGTGCGACGACCATGCCGCTGCGTATTCAGGCTTGAAAAGCGGGCTTTCCGGCAAGATCGTATCGGCGCTGGGCTGCGCCAATCCATAGAAAATCGCTTTGTTGATCTCGTTGCGGTCAATCGCCAGCGACATTGCCCGGCGTACGCGCACGTCGCGAAACACCTGCCTCCAGCCATCGTCGACGCAGTTCAGGTTCGGCAGCAGCGAGACCATCGACCCCTGCGTTCGCTTCCACAGGGACACCTTCAGCGGATAGATCTTTTCCGCTTCCTTCAGAAGCGTGTAGTCGGAAAAATCGAGGCCGACGAATTGCAGTTCACTTTCGCCGGTCGCTGTCTTTGCCGCGATGATATCCGGCGAGCTGACATTCAGGATGAGCCGGTCGAGATAGGGCAATTGGCGGCCATCTTCGTCGACCCGATGGAAATAGGGATTGCGCTCGAAAATGAACTGCTCGGCCGGCGGCGCAATCGTTGGATGCCACGGCTCCAGGGTCGGCAGATCCGGATTTTCCGGGCGTTGCTGGCGCGACATCTTGATGTGCAGGAGCCGCCAGTCATCGACGCGGTGGCGTCGGACCAGTTCGTCCAGGGCCTTGGGGTCCTGGTATGTGGCGTGGAACTGCCGGAGATACGCGGAGGGAAGCGCCAGCGCGACCGGAATCGGGGACGCCAGTTTCGGCAGGAAGTCCGGGATCGGACTTTCCCATGTGTAGCGGATGGTCAGAGGATCGATGACCTCGAAACGTGGTGGCTTACCATCGACCAGCAGATCAACCGGTGGGCCGCCCTTGTGGATTTCCCGGTTGAGAATGACATCTTCCCAGCAATAGCGGAAATCTTCGGCAGTAAACGGATCACCGTTCGACCACTTGTGCCCTTCGCGCAAGCGGAATTCGAAGATGCGCTCTTCTTCGACCGTGAAGGATTGGAGAATGTCGGCCTGCAGCTGGAGATGCTCGTCATATCCGACGAGACGGGAATACCCGTTGATCGGAATCAGCCGCACGTCTCGCTGGCCGCCGATCAACATGCGGGCCGCGCCACCATGCGCGCCCGGTACGCGACCCATGGAATGCAGGTCGACGACGCGAGGCTGTTTCGGCAGGCGCTCGGCAACGGCTGGAAGTCGCCCGGCCTCGACGGCGGCGGTCAGGTATTCGGACTGGCTGTAGGCCGCGCGGGCCACGCCCGGCAGAATTGCGGAAGCCAGCATACCGAGGGCGGTTCGGCGCGTGATCACAGAGCCAGTTCCCGTATGTCCACATTCTTGCGGGCGAGGACGAAATGACCACCGCCAAGATCTGCCGGCGCCATGACATCTCCTTCATCGCCGTCGCAGAATGCTTTTGCCCAAGTGCTGCGCGACACGGAACTGGTCTTGCCAGCCGTGGCGAAGTTCAGAGGGCGATCAAGATCGGGGAAGGCGACTGCATCCAGCAACGCCTTCGTATAGGGGTGGACAGGTGCGGTCATGATCACTTCCCGAGGTGCAAGTTCGACGATGCGGCCGGCCCACATGACGGCGACCCGATCCGCCATGTAGTCGACGACGGCTAGGTTGTGGGAAATGAACAGGTATGTCAGGCCGAGGTCCTTCTGCAAGTCTTTCAGCAGGTTGAGGATCTGTGCCTGGACAGAGACATCGAGCGCAGAAACCGGTTCGTCGCAAATGATGAGGCTCGGCCCAAGAGCCAATGCCCGCGCAATGCCAATTCTCTGTCGCTGGCCCCCGGAGAAGCTGTGCGGGTAGCGGTTCAGGGACGCTTCGTCGAGCCCGATCGCCTTGATCAGCGCCTTGACCGCCATCTTGCGCTTGGCAACGTCGCCATGGCCGTGAATGTCGAGCGGTTCGCTGAGAATGTCACCGATCGTCATGCGCGGCGACAGCGAGGACAGCGGGTCCTGGAAGACCATCTGGATCTTGGTGCGCAGGGTGCGCAATTGCGATCCCTTGGCGTTCAGCACATCGATCGGGCCGTCGCCATCGTCGAAGATGACGGAGCCGGTATCGGGTTCGACAGCGCGCATGAGGATCTTGCTGACGGTGGTCTTGCCGCAGCCGCTTTCGCCGACCAGCCCCAGACATTCGCCTCTTCTGATGTCAAAGCCGACACCATCGACCGCAGGTGGGGTCTTCGGCTTTTCGCGGGCAAAGCCGGGAAGCTTCCAGTTGTCCTTGCGGGTCTCGAATGTCTTGCTGAGATTGTCGACCTTGAGAATGATGTCGGGGCCCGAGCGGGCCTGGAATGCCTTGCCGAGCAGGTTTTGCTGATTGACATGGATTTCCCGCAAGGGCTTGAGCCGGTCGCCCCGCTTCATGCCGAAATGGGGAATGGCCGCCATCAGGCCTTTCAAATACGGATGTTCGGGGCGGCGGAAGATCGTGTCGACAGGCCCGGCTTCCATGATCTCGCCCTGATAGATGACGACGACTTCGTCGGCGATATTGGCCACAACACCGAGATCGTGGGTCACAAGAAGGATGGCCATGTCCATTTCGGCCTGGAGATCGCGCAGAAGTTTCAGGATCTGGGCCTGGATGGTCACGTCGAGCGCGGTCGTCGGTTCGTCGGCAATCAAAAGCGCAGGGCCGCAGATCAGCGCCATTGCGATCATCGCCCGCTGACGCATGCCACCCGACAGCTCGAAGGAATACATGTCGAAGACCTTGCGCGGATCGGTGAAGCCGACGCGCGAAAGCATGTGCTCGCAGCGCTCGCGCACCTCCGCGCCCTTGAGGCCACTGTGGATATGAAGCGCTTCGCCGATCTGGTTGCCAATGGTGTGCAATGGCGAGAAGGAGGTCATCGGCTCCTGGAAGATCATGCCCATGCGGCCTCCGCGGATCGAGCGGATCTTCTGGCCATCATGGGGAAGGGGAAGGATATCGATCTGGCCACTGTCCGACAGGGAGTCGTCAAACAGGATCTTGCCCGATACGGTTGCCGTCGGCGCCTGAAGTCCCATGACGGTCTGGCTGATGACGGATTTGCCGGAGCCCGATTCCCCGACCAGCGCAGTCACCTTGCCCGGCAGTACCCGCAGGTTCGCATTTCTGACAGCGGTAATGCTTGCGCCCATGATCGAAAACGATACGTGCAGGTTTTCAATTCGCAACAGGTCCTTTGATGGGCGCATTTCGCTTGGACTCATATTTGCCTTCTCGCCCCTTGGATGCTTCTGCATTCCGCTTATAATGTTGCTTGATGAAGAGATTAGCGTGTGCTTCGTTTCTGTCCATGCCTTTCTTTTGTGCCACTTTTGTCCTTCGGGGCAAAGTGCGCAGGACGGGCGCCCAAGGTACCGCGCACCGATCACGGCCGATATCTTGAGGATTGCAACATGCCAGCCAAGCAAAGACTGAACGCTGTCCTGGAAAAGGCAGCGACGCTTCGTGACGCCGGGGCGTTCGACGCGGCGCGGGAACTGCTCGATGCGCTGACGTCGGATCCGGATCATGCCGCGATGGGACCGAAGACGTCGCTTGGCCTGCCACGGCGCCTGCATTCGGCGATGCTGAAACTTGCCAAGGCCGAGGGCGATGCGATCAAGCGTATCGGCTATCAGTTCCATCTGGTGCCGGCCCCCGAGCTTCTGGCGGCTCATGCGCGTTTCAGCACCGCAGAACGGCGCGAATTCGCCGAGGCCAACCGGCAGGCAATCCCGCCGATCATTCATCAGATCTGGATCGGTCCGAACGCGCTGCCGCCGTCCACGGCTGCCTGGGAAAAACACGCGGCGCAGCATGGCTACGGCTATTGTCTCTGGCGGGAGCAGGAACTCGAGGCCGCCGGAATTGCCGACAATCCGGCCTACCGGACGATGCTGCGAGACGGCGACTATCCGGGGGCGGTGGACGTGGCACGCTATATCCTGTTGGAGCAGGAGGGGGGCATCTATCTAGATTGCGACTGGTATCCGGCGCGATCCGATATCAGTTTCCACGACCTGTTGCCGATGACGGGATTGACGGCGATGCCGGAAGATATCCCCCGCAATACCGGGCGCGGCAGCGTGTTGCTGGCGAATTCCTTCATCGCAACGCCACCGCATCACCCGGCCCTGGTTCGACTGAACACGGTACTGTCGTCGATCGTCGAAAGTATGCACGGTGCGCCGGCCTGGTGGTCTACCGGACCATTGATCTTCACGTTGATCGGTCGCGGCGGTTCGATCGCGCTGGCCGATTCCGGTTTTGTCGCGGCCAACCTGAAAAGGGGCGCTGCATTCGAGGACGTCGAGGCTGCCTGCCGGGCGGCCGAAGCGGAGGATGGCGGCCTGCTTCTGGCGTGGAAATCCTGGTGACGGTTGCGCCCTGATGGTCGCAACGCCTGCGCTCGGCTCGAAAAGCGATGAAATCTGTGGCATGGTCGCCGCCCAGCCGAGAAAGCGATTCCATGCCGCAGAATGAAAGTCATACCGTTGCCCTGTTTGAAAACGAGGGAATGGACAGTCCCGTTTCGGTTCTGAAGCGGGTCTATGGCTATCCTGCTTTTCGGGGCAAGCAGGCTGCGGTTGTCGATCGGGTGGTATCGGGCGGCGATGCCGTCGTGCTGTTTCCCACCGGTGCCGGCAAATCGTTGTGTTTCCAGATACCGGCTCTCTGCCGCAGCGGGCTCGGCGTGGTGGTCTCGCCGTTGATCGCGCTGATGCGCGACCAGGTCGAGGCGCTGAAGCAGCTGGGCGTGCGGGCCGCAGCGCTGAATTCGTCGTTGTCGCGGGAGGAATTCGGCGACGTGCGCCGGGCGATCGCCCGAGGCGAACTCGACCTGCTCTATGTCACTCCGGAGCGTATCGTGACGGCGGCCTTCAAGGAAACGATCGGCAACGCCAAGATCGCGTTGTTTGCGATCGACGAGGCACATTGCGTATCGCAGTGGGGCCATGATTTCCGGCCGGAATATCGCGAACTCGGACGGTTGGCGGAAGATTATCCGGGCGTGCCGCGCATGGCGCTGACCGCGACGGCCGATCCGCATACCCGCGATGACATCATCGACAAGCTTCAGCTTCAATCGGCGGAAGTCTTCACCACATCCTTCGACAGGCCGAACATTGCCTACGAAATCGTTGAGCGTGACCAGCCACGCCAGCAGCTGCTCCGGTTTCTCGGGCGCCACAAGGGTTCGAGCGGGATCGTCTATTGCCTGTCGCGCGCCAAGGTCGAGGACACGGCAGAATGGCTGAACGCGCAGGGCATCCATGCGCTTGGCTATCACGCTGGTATGGATCGCGCGGTTCGTGACGCCAATCAGGATGCCTTCCTGAAGGAGGAGGATCTTTGCCTGGTCGCGACCGTTGCCTTTGGTATGGGCATCGACAAGCCCAACGTGCGCTATGTCGCGCATCTCGATCTGCCGGGTTCCGTCGAGGCGTATTACCAGGAAACCGGCCGCGCTGGTCGTGACGGGCTGCCGTCGGATGTGTGGATGGCTTACGGCATGGCCGATGTCATCCAGCGCGGGCGGATGATCGACGAGGGTTCGTCCGGCAATGACATCAAGCGGGTCGAACGCGCCAAGCTCAATGCATTGCTCGCCATCTGCGAGACTGCCGGCTGCCGGCGCCAGGCGATCCTCAAGCATTTCGGTGAAGCCCATGGCGGCCAATGCGGCAATTGTGACACCTGCCTCAAGCCGGTCGAGACCTGGGACGGAACCGAGGCTGCGATCAAGGCGCTGGCGGCGATCTACCGCACCGGCGAGCGCTTCGGTACGGGGCATCTGATCGACGTCCTGCTCGGCAACGAGAACGAAAAGACCAGCCGTTTCGGCCATGTCGACATGCCGGTCTTCGGTGCCGGCAAGGAGCTTGCGTCGAAGACCTGGCAATCGGTCTATCGCCAGCTTCTGGCCGCTGGCCTCGTCAGTGTCGACCATTCGGCCTTCGGCGCGTTGAAGCTGGAACCCGAGGCCCGGTCAGTCTTCAAGCGCGAGCGCGAGGTGCATTTCCGCAAGGATCGCCCGACGACCGGCAAGGCGTCGCGATCGACCTCCGTCAGTTCGGCCAATGCCAAGGCGGGGCTGGAAGGTGCGGATATGGAACTTTTCCAGGCGCTGAGGGCAAAGCGCATGGAGATCGCCAAGGATCTCGGCGTCCCGCCTTATGTCGTTTTCCCCGATACGACACTGGTTGCATTCGCCACCGAGCGGCCGTCGGATGAAGACGAGATGCTCGATATTTCCGGTGTCGGGCAATCGAAGCTGGAGCGCTATGGCGAGGCGTTTCTCGATGTCATCCTCGCGCATTCCCGCTAACTGGGTCGATTATCGGAGAAAGCGTCGCACGGATTGCCGTGTCAGCCCGCCGGCTGGTATTCGGCATCCGTGACATGCTCCAGCCAGTCCACCGATTTCCCATCCAACGCTTCATGAATAGCGATATGCGTCATCGCGACATTGGGCGAGGCGCCATGCCAATGTTTTTCTCCGGGGGCGAACCAGACGATGTCGCCGGGGCGAATTTCCTCGATCGGGGCGCCTTCGCGCTGGGCAAGGCCGATGCCCGAGACCACGATCAAGGTCTGGCCGAGCGGGTGGGTATGCCATGCCGTGCGGGCGCCCGGCTCGAAGGTGACAGTGGCCGTGCCCACCCGTGCCGGGTTCTCGGTCTGGGTGCGGGCATCAATGCGGACCGTTCCGGTAAAATATTCGGCCGGGCCTTTTGCCGAGGCGATGGAGCCTGCCTTGGTAATCTTCATGTCATTTTCTCCTGTCGTCGCCGTTCGGCACAGTGGATCTGGGAACCATAGAGCCGTCGGCTGCGATGCGCATCATCAATTGCCGAATGCGGTGGTTGCGAGTTGCTTCGTCGGCAAAAGCGCCTAGCATCATACGGACATTTCAAGACCGTTTGCCAAGATAGGCCGCATCCATGGATCTTCATCACAAGTCATTCCATCCGTCACGTCCAAGCGAGGCGGGGATCCTGGAGTTCCTGGAAATCTGCGACGGATTCTATCCGCCGGATGCGGTCGAGGCTTCGATCGCCCAGCAGCGCGCCTGGTATGATGCTCTGTGTGCCCGTTTCGACCGGCCGCTGCCGAAAGGCATGGCGACGGAAGACGGCCGGATCGGGGCGGTTGCGATCCGGCGATACATGCCGGCTGCAATTCGCACAGCGACCGTGCTCTACTATATTCATGGCGGCGGTTTTGTTGTCGGCTCGCTGGAAAGCCACCATGCGATCTGCGCCGAGATTGCCGATCGTGCCGGCGCCGAACTCGTGTCCGTGGATTACCGCCTTGCACCGGAGCATGTCTGGCCGGCGCAGACGGATGACTGCTTTGCCGTGCTGACGCATCTGCTGGCCGACGGACACGAGGTCGTTCTGATCGGCGACAGTGCCGGCGGCAATCTTGCCGCAGGGCTGGCGATCCGGGCGCGGGATGCCGGACTGTCCGGGATCGTCGGTCAGGCGCTGATCTATCCGGCACTCGGCGGCGACCTGGTGTCAGGTTCCTATGCGGAAATGGCCGAGGCGCCGGGCCTGACGACCGCGGATGTGGCCTACTACCGAGCGGTGCTCCAGGCGCCGGCGGATGATGTGGTGGCCTATCCGCTTCTGTCGGCATCGCTTGCCGGTCTGCCGCCTGCCTATATCACGGTGGCACATTTCGATCCGCTGCGGGACGACGGCTGGCACTATGCAGAGAGATTGAGACAGGCCGGCGTGGAGGCAACATTCCGCGACGAACCGCAGATGGTACATGCCTGGCTGAGGGCCCGGCACATGAGCGAGGGCGCGCGCCGCGGGTTTGATGCGCTTTGCGAAGCGATTACCGGCATGGCGGATGTTTCCGGATGAGCCGGGGGATCAGCGATCTTTCCGCGCTTCTGGCAGGCCTGGAGCCGATGCTGGTTGATGGCGAATTCGTCTATGCGACCGTATCCCCGGACATGCTTGCCGATTGTCTTGCCATGCAGCCGATCGGCCTGTTTCACGAGGCGGAAGGGTTGACGCTGATCCTGCCGAGGGAAGCTGCCGATGCGGTGAACCTTGAGGCGAGCGCCCCGCTTCGCTGCATCACGATCACGGTGCACTCGTCGCTGGAGGCCGTCGGCATGACCGCTGCACTGGCAACGGCACTGACCAGGGAAGGCATCAGTGCCAATGTGGTCGCGGCCTACTACCACGACCATATCTTCGTGCCGGTTGCGGATGCACACCGGGCCATTGAAGCGATCCGGGCGCTGTCGGTCTCGGCTACATGAGATCGCGGCGGATCGCCTTTTGCGGGAAGGTCTTTTCGAAAACCTGGGTTTCTCCCTCGTAAGCGACAACCGACGCACTGATCAGCCATTCCGTCTCGGTGCAGGCTATGCGCGAGGTCGATACCGTGCGCACCGACCAGCCGGGTCGCTGCATGTCGCAGGTCCAGACGGATGTTCCTGTCATCGACAAAGGATCTCCTGGCGAGATCGACCAGGTCTCGTCGCGCAGCTGGCGGGTCGAAAGCCCGGTGTCCGGATGCTCGAACAGGCCGGTATCCTCGTAGATCATATAGTCCGTGCGGTTGGCGGACATGTCACGGACGACCTTTCGCTCGGTCTTGCCCGGTGCATGCTCGATATAGGTTGGCAGCGGATTGGGATTGTCCGGCTGTTTCATCTCGAACGTTTCATGGATCCCGAGTTTCGGCATTGCGAGGCCGAGCGAGGCGATGTCGAGGGTGAGGCCGGCATCGGTCGGAGACGGCAGCACCATCGGCCAGTAGGCCGTCGAGAGCGACAGGCGGATGCGATGGCCTGGCTTGAATCGGTAGCCGCAGGCGTCCAGCAGCAGGCGGATCTGCGTCCGCATGCCGGGCTGCATCGGCTGCGGATCGCCATTGCCGTCGCGGTGGGTGAGGTTGAGCACGCCGAAGGCGACGCGCGTCGCCGAGCCGTCGGGATGGATGTCGACGATGCGGGCAATCAGGTTGGCCACAGGCGCGTCGCTGCTGAGGGTTATGGTAAGCTCCGGGCGACCAAAGAAATCATGTGCGGCCGATAGTGGTCCGGTCTGGAAGGTCAGCGAACCGGCGTCGTCGACACGCTGGTCGCCAGCGAGTTCCGCGTCGGGCTTCAGGGTGAACCATTCGCCGGCGGCGGTGCCGGTATCGAGCGGCGATTTCAGATAGACGTCATGGACCGGTGCATGCGGGATCGGCAGGCCTTCGGTAAGTGTGCCGAAGGCTTCGACGTAGAAGCATTGCATTTCAGGCCGCTGCCAGGTGTCCTTGGAGATCCAGAAGCCGGGATCGACATCGCGGCGCGGCGCAGGCTTGGGTCCTTCGAGGATATAGGCACGGGCTTGCGGCAGGTTTTCCACGCCGTTTTCCTCGCCGCGCAGCCAGCGATTCCAGAAGGCTATGGCCTCGCCGTGGAAGTCGGCGCGGGGCTTGGGCCAGGCAAAATGCGGATATTTGTGGACCCACGGGCCGATCAGGGCCTTGGCACGGTCGCTCATGCCTTCGACGGCCAGAAGGGGCGTGTTTCGATAGCCGTCGGCCCAGCCGGCGATCACCAGCGAAGGCACCTCGACAGCGCAGAAATTCTCGCCGATCGAGCCGTGTTTCCAGAATCCGTCACGGCGTTGGTGGGTGAGCCATTCCTCCATGAAGAAGGGCTCATTTTCCAGCCGTTCCCTCCACATGTCGCGCCAGCGATCACCGACGATCTCGGGGTCGGGCGCGCGTGACTGATAGGCGAGCATGGTTCCGGCCCAGGAGAGCTGGGCCGACAGATGCGTGCCGTTCTTGTAGTGAATGTCGTCATTGTAGCGGTCGGTGGTCGAGGCGATCGAGATGACGGCCTTCAATGCCGGAGGCCCGAGGGCCGCGACCTGCAGGCAGTTGAAGCCACCCCAGGAGATGCCCATCATGCCAACCGAGCCGTTCGACCAGGGCTGGTCCGCGATCCAGGCGATCAGTTCGCAGGCATTGGCGAGTTCCAGCTCGGTATATTCGCCGTCGATCACGCCGTCGGATTCCCCGGAGCCGCGGATATCGACGCGGACACCCGCGATGCCGGCAGCGGCAAAAACCGGATAGGTGGATTCGTCGCGCGGGCTGGTTCCGTCACGCTTGCGATAGGGCAGGAATTCGAAGACGGCGGGGACGGGGTCGGCGTCCGCACCATCCGGCATCCAAATGCGGGCGGCAAGCCGGGTGCCGTCGGCAAGAGTGATCCATTGGTTTTCGATGACGGTGAAGGGGCGGGCGGTCATGGAGTTGGGGACGTCTTTCTGAACTGGAACAGTCTATCGAGGCGGCAATCCGCCTCATGCCTTGATCCTCTTCCCGCGGGCGGGAAGAGGCGATTTGGTGGAGACGGCGGCAATCTCAGTTGCCGGCACTTGCCATCCTGCGGGTCGCCAGCACCTTTTCCAGCCAGCCGATTTCCATCTCCGGGACGGATTTCAGCAGCAGGTCGGTGTAGTCGTCGAAGGGTGGTGTGAGCACTTTCGATTTCGGACCGAAACGGACCAGATTGCCGCGATGCATGACGGCGACGGAATCGGCGATGGCACGGACGATGCCGATGTCATGGGTGATGAAGACGTAGGAAAGCTGTTCTTCCTGCTGCAGCCGCAGCAGCAGCTTCAGGATGCCTTCGGCAACCAGCGGGTCGAGCGCCGATGTCGGTTCGTCGCAGAGGATGAGTTCCGGCTTGGCAGCGAGCGCCCTTGCGATTGCCACGCGTTGCTTCTGGCCACCGGACAGTTCCGCCGGATATCGATCGACGAAGCCGGAGCCCATTTCAATCTGGTCGAGCAGTTCCTTTACCCGGGCGGTCTTCGCAGCGCCTCGCAGGCCGTAGTAGAAGGTCAGAGGTCGGCCGATGATGTCGCGCACCGTCTGGCGCGGGTTCATTGCCGTATCCGCCATCTGGTAGATCAGTTGGATGCGGCGCAGGTCCTCACGCAAACGGCTCTTCAGGGCCGGGGTCATCTGCATTCCGTCGAAGGTGACGCTACCTTCGGTATGCGGCAGGAGACCGGTGATGACGCGGGCAAGTGTCGATTTTCCCGAACCGGATTCGCCGACGATCGCCAGGGTCTGGCCTTTCGGCAGGTGCAGAGAAACATCGTGTAGCACCTTGAAGCCGTTCGAATACTGGGCGCTGACATGCTCGACCTTGAGCAGGGTGTTCGTCTGGTCGGGGGCTTCGTCGCGTGCCGTCTGGCGGACATTGACCAGCGCGCGCGTGTAGTCTTCCTTCGGCTGCTCGATGATCTGCTGCACCGGCCCGTATTCGACGGTCTTGCCGTGGCGCAGGACCATGATGTCGTCGGATATCTGGGCAACGACGGCGAGGTCATGGGTGATGTAAAGAGCGGCGGTCTGGGTTTCCTCGATCGCATGCTTGATGGCGGCCAGCACGTCGATCTGAGTTGTGACGTCAAGCGCAGTTGTCGGTTCGTCGAAGACGATCAGTTCCGGGTTCGAGCAGAGCGCCATGGCGGTCATGGCGCGCTGCAACTGGCCGCCGGAGACCTGGTGCGGGAAACGGTCGCCGAAGGTCTCGGGACTGGGCAGGCCGAGCACCTGAAACAGGTAGAGGGCGCGCTTGCGGGCTTCCTCGCGGCTCATCAGGCCGTGCATGACCGTTGCCTCGATGACCTGGTTGCCGAGCTTGTGGGCGGGGTTGAATGCGGCAGCCGCAGACTGCGCGACATAACAGACGCGGGCGCCTCGGATCTTGCGGATGCCATTCTTTCCCAGAGGCAGGATGTCGATGCCATCGAGGATGACCTGACCGCCGGTGATTTCCGCACCGCCCCGGCCATAGGCGAGTGCCGAGAGACCGATGGTCGATTTGCCGGCGCCGGATTCGCCGATGAGGCCGAGCACCCTGCCCTTGGCCAGATCGAATGAAACGCCGTCGACCAACGTCACGCGTCTGGGTGGTGCGCCGGGGGGATAGCTGGTTGCCTCGATCTTGAGGTTCCTGACGGATAGAAGTTCACGCATCTCCACGTCCTCCTTTCAGGCTGGACGTGCGCTTGAGCAGCCAGTCGACGACCAGATTGACACAGACCGCCAGGGCGGCGATCGCCCCGCCGGGAACGAGGGCTGCGGAAATGCCGAAAATGATGCCGTCCTTGTTGTCCTTGACCATGCCACCCCAATCGGCGGCCGGCGGCTGGATGCCGAGGCCGAGGAAGGAGAGGGTGGAGAGGAACAGGATCGAGAATGCGAAACGCAGGCCGAACTCGGCGAGCAGCGGCGAGAGCGTATTGGGCAGGATTTCGCGGAAGATGATCCAGATCTTGCCTTCGCCACGCAGCTTGGCTGCCTCGACAAATTCCATAACAGCCACATCGAGCGCCACGGCACGGCCCAGGCGGTAGACACGGGTCGAGTCGATCACCGCCATGACGGTGATCAGGATGAAAATGTTCTGCGGCAGGACGGCTAGGATAACAAGCGCCAGGATCAGGGCCGGCACCGACATCATCAGGTCGTTGAGACGTGACAGGATCTGGTCGACCACGCCGCCGGTGACTGCGGCGGTGAAGCTGAGGATCATGCCGAGCGAGAAACACAGGATGCTGGCTGCCAGCGCCACACTGATCGTCGTGCGGGCGCCGAAGATCAGGCGCGAAAGGAGATCGCGTCCGAGATTGTCGGTGCCCAGAAGGAAGTCGCCACCCATGGGCAGCCAGATCTCGCCGACAATTTCGCGTTCGCCGTAGGGTGCGATGAGATCGGCGAAGATGGCGGCGAATACGGCGATGGCGATGCCGAGAATGCCGATCCAGGCGCTGAGGGGGATTGCGCGAAATCTCATCATCTTGGATGCCTCAGCCGGGGGTTGGCAAGAATGGCGAGGATATCGGCTGCCATGTTGAGCAGGATATAGAAGGCGGCGAAGATCAGGCCGCAGGCCTGCACCACCGGCATGTCGCGCACCGTCACGGCATCGACCATGTACTGGCCCATGCCGGGATAGACGAAGACCACCTCGACCACGACGACGCCGACCACCAGATAGGCAAGGTTGAGTGCAACGACGGTGATGACGGGGGCAATCGCGTTTGGTGCTGCATGGCGGGCGATGATGCGCAGGCTCGACAGGCCCTTCAACTCGGCGGTTTCGACATAGGCGGATGACATGACACTGAGAATGGCCGCGCGGGTCATGCGCATCATGTGGGCGAGCACGACCAGAACCAACGTGGTGACCGGGAGCGCGATCGCCTTCAGCCTCTCGACGAAGGTCATGCTGTCATAGACGGTGGACGGGAAGGTCGCGATGCCGAGATTGACGGCGAAGAACAGGATCAGCAGGTAGCCGATGAAGAATTCCGGCAGGGAGATCGCCGCCAGCGAGACGATGTTGATGATGCGATCGGGCAGGCGGTTGCGGTATTGCACGGCGAGCATGCCAAGGCCGATCGCCAGTGGAACGGAGACGATGGCGGCAAAGAAGGCGAGGAAGAGAGAATTGCCGAGCCGCTTGCCGATCTGTTCGCTGACCGAATTTCGGCTGGCCCAGGACGTGCCGAAATCGCCCTGCACAGCCCCGCTCAGCCAGGTGACGTAGCGCTCGGTCAGCGGCTTGTCGAGGCCGAGATCCTTGCGGATGTTGTCAACCGCCTGGGGCGTTGCCGACTGGCCGAGATATGTCGTGGCGAAATCGCCTGGAAGGGCTTCGACACCGCCGAATATCAATATGGAGACGGCAAACAGCAACGCCACGCTGAGGGCGAGGCGTTGTAAGATCAGCGATGCGAGCGGGCTGCGCAGGAGCCGGATACCGCCAGCGGTGGCGCCCTTTGCTCCGCTCCCCGTCAGAAGTGCCGGTCCACCCGCAATGATCGCGACCCGGGGCTCTTCAGCCCCGGGCGCATCATTCGGCGTGGCCGGACCGTTTGTCGGTCCAGCGCCCGTCATCAGGCGTCGAGCCAGACGCGGGTTGCGACATAGCCATTCGACATGTCGTTGCCGATGTCGTGCACATAACCCTTCACCTGCTTGGAGGCGGCGTTCACGAAGTCGTTGAACATCGGCAGGATCAGGCCGCCTTCGTCGCGGACCATCATCGCCATGTCGCGATACATTTCCTTGCGCTTGGCCTCGTCGAGTTCCGAGCGGGCTTCCAGCAGGATCTTGTCGAAGTCGGGACGCAGGAAACGGGTGTCGTTCCAGTCAGCGGTCGAAAGATAGGCCGTGGAATACATCTGGTCCTGGGTCGGGCGACCGCCCCAATAGGAGGTGGAATAAGGTTGCACGTTCCAGACGTTGGACCAGTAGCCATCGCCCGGCTCGCGCTTGACCTCGATCTCGATGCCGGCCTTCTTGGCGCTTTCCTGGTAAAGAACAGCTGCATCGACAGCGCCGGGGAAGGCGACGTCGGAGGTGCGCAGCAGGACGGGGCCGCTGTGGCCGGACTTCTTGTAGTGGAAGGCGGCCTTGTCCGGATCATAGGCGCGCTGCTCGATGCCTTCGGGGAAGAGCGCATAGGTCTCGTTGATCGGGAAGTCGTTGCCGACTTTACCATAGCCGCCGAGGATCTTCTCGACCATGGTTTCGCGGTCCATCGAGTATTTCAACGCCATGCGCAGGTCGTTGTTGTCGAACGGCGCGGTGTTGCAATGCATGATGAAGACGTAGTGGCCGCGGCCCGAAGTCGAGAGAATTTCAACGGTCGGGGCGCGCTTCAACAGTGATACGGTCTTCGGATCGACGCGGTTGATATAGTGAACTTGGCCGGAGGACAGCGCCGCGATACGGGCGGTGGCGTCGTTGATGCCGATGATCTCGATCGAATCGACGAAGCCGCGATCGGTGCGCCAGTCTTCCTTGTTGCGCTCGAACGTGGCGCGGACGCCGGGCTCGAAGCTGGTCATCTTGTACGGACCGGTGCCGTTTGCCGAGCTTGGGTCGTCGTAGCCGCCGTTCGGCTGGATGACGAGGTGGTAGTCGGTCAACAGCAGCGGCAGGTCGGCATTGCCTTCAGTCAGGGTCAGCACGAGATTGTCGCCGTCGGCCTTGATTTCCTTGATCGACTTCATGACACCAAGCGCGCCGGATTCCGACTTTTCGTCGGTGTGGCGCTGCAAGGTCTTCACGACGTCTTCGATCGTCAGATCCTTGCCGTCGTGGAACTTGACGCCCTTGCGGATCTTGAAGGTCCAGGTCGATGCGTCGGCCGAAGGCTCCCAGCTTTCGGCCAGCGCCGGCACCGGCTGGCCGGTCAGAGGCTCGGATTCGACCAGCATGTCGCCCCAGCAACGGCCGATGCAGAACATCACCTGCGAGAGAAACTTGGCCGGGTCGTTGCTGTCAGTGGCCGAGCCGCCTTCGAGGCCGAGCTTGAGATGGCCGCCGCGCTTCGGCTCCTGGGCCTGGGCGCTGTCTGCGAAGAGCTGGCTTGCGACGGTCAAGGATACGCCGGCGGCAAGCGCACGACCCATGAATTCGCGGCGGCTAATGCCGCCGGTGGTGGCGCCCTTGGCGAGATATTTCAGATAGTCAGTCATTCCCCTGTTCCTTCGTTATTGTGCGTTGACAGAACTTTTTCGATCTTCCGCAGGGCAGGTTTCCTCTTCCGTCCGTGCGTCGTCGTTTTCATGCGGGAAAATGGTGCGGTTGCAGCCGCCCTTTTCACTTTCCTTTCCAGATCGGGTCGCGTTTCTCGGCGAAGGCCCTTGCACCTTCCTTCTGATCCTCGCTGCCGTAAAGCACATCGACCGTTGCCAGCTGCCTCCTGGTGACTTTGTTCATCACAGCCTGGAACGGTTCGCCCTCTGCCTCGCGGACGATTTCCTTGATTGCGGCATAGACAAGCGGCGGGCCGCTTTCGAGCAGGCGCGCCAGTTGCCAGGCGCGGTCCATGAGCTGGTCTGCCGCAACGATCTCGTTAACAAAGCCCCAGCGGTGGGCCTCGGCGCAATCGAGCCAGCGGCCGGTCAAAAGCATGTCCATGGCGATGTGATAGGGTATGCGCTTCGGCAGCTTGATCGAAGCGGCGTCGGCCACAGTGCCCGAGCGGATTTCCGGAAGTGCGAAAGTCGCATGGGCGGCGGCAATGATCAGGTCTGCCGACAGCGCGATTTCCAGTCCGCCGCCGCAGCAGATACCGTTGACGGCGCAGATGACCGGCTTGTTCAGGTGCCGCAGTTCCTGCAATCCGCCAAAGCCGCCAACGCCATAGTCGCCATCGACCGCATCGCCGTCGGCAGCCGCCTTCAGATCCCAGCCGGCACAGAAGAACTTCTCGCCGGTGGCAGTCAGGATCGCCACGCGCAGATCCGGGTCGTCCCGGAAGCGCTGGAAGATCAGGCCCATCTCACGGCTGGTCGCAAGGTCAATGGCATTGGCCTTCGGACGGTCGATCACGACCTCGAAGATGCCACCGTCGCGCCGGGTGCGGATCGGACTGTTCAACCTATGCTACCTCCTTCGCCGAACGAGGGCATCTGCCGCAACGGCACCTTGCCCATTCTTGAGGATCATCAATGGATTAAGGTCGAGTTCTTCCAGGGTTGCAGCGTTCTTTACGACATAATCTGCTGTCGCAGCGACGGTTTTCACTGTGGCGCCGAGATCGCCACCGGTTGTGTTGCGATAGCCATCGATCAGTTTTTTGATCTTCAGGGACGATAACGCTTCCAGAATGGCGTCTTCTGTCGTCGGAAGTGTCACAATCGCTGAATCCTGAAGCAATTCAACCAAAATTCCGCCCGCGCCAAGGGTAAGGACCAATCCGGCCAGGGGGTCGCGAATGGCGCCGACGATAAGTTCTGCAACTGGCCGTTCGACCATTGTCTCGATGAGAAAACGTGCTGTGATGGGGGCCATGCTATTGGCTGCCTCTTCAACCTGCTTATGATCGCAAAGGTTGAGAAACACCGCGCCTGCCTCGCTCTTGTGATCGATGCCGAGACCCTTGACGGCAACCGGGAAGCCGAGTTGAGCGGCACAAGCTGCCGCCTGTCCGGGGGAGTCGGCCACCATGCCGCGGGGCACTGGAACACCATAGCTGGCAAGTTCGATCTTGGCCTCGAACTCGTTCAATGTCTCGAGTTCGCCAGCGATCGGGCGTATGTCGAGCAGGGGGGCTGCCATCGGCTTTTGCCAAGCAGCGCCGATGGCACTTGCCACCGAAGCCGCGGTGATGGTCTCGTCTATTCCGCAGAACGGAACGATGCCCGCGGCCGAAAGTCGAAGCGCGATAAGCTCCGGCATGTTTTCCGGCAGTGTCGCGACGATACCGGCCAGCGCGCCGGTGTCGCCTGCCGCAGCCGCCACGGCATCAATTGTGGTGATCCAGTCGGCACCATCGCAGCGATCATCGCGCGGCAGGTCGAGAATCAGCAGATTGAGGGCGAAATCGCCCGCGAACATGGCCGAGAAAGCCTGTCTCTGACGCTCGAAGTCACCCCAGACGAAGGTGTGGTAGTCGAGCGGATTGGAGAGCGTGACCATATCGCCAAGGCTGTGACGCAGGGCTTTGAGCTGTTCGGAGTTCAGCGGTGGAAAAACGATTGCGCTGTCGCAGGCCGCATCGGCGACCAGCGAGGCTTCCCCGCCGGAGCAACTCATCGATGACAGCCGGTTGCTTGAAAGAGGACCGGCAATATGCAGCAGCTTCAGCGTTTCGATCAGTTGCGGCAGGGTGGAGACGCGGCCGATGCCGAGGCGGGCGAATACGGCCGAAGCGACGGCATCGCCACCTGCCAGCGAGGCGGTGTGCGAGACAGTTGCCCGGCGAGCCTGCTCCGACTTGCCGACCTTGAGAACCACGACCGGCTTGTTCAGGGCACGGGCGCGGTTTGCCAGTGCCTGGAGGGAGGTGAGGCTGTCGAAGCCTTCGACATGCAGGCCGACTGCCGTGACGCGCGGGTCTTCGAGGGCGGCCAGCGCCATGTCGCAGAGCCCGGTCTGCGCCTGATTGCCGGCGGTCATCAGATAGGCGATCGGCAGGCCACGGCGCTGCATGGAGAGGTTTATCGCAATGTTGGAAGACTGGGTGAGGATCGCCACGCCCTTTTCGACGCGGACGATGCCGTGCTGGTCCGGCCAGAGCAAAGCGCCGTCGAGGCCGTTGATCAGGCCATAGCAGTTGGGGCCGATGATCGGCATGGATCCTGCCGCCTCGACGAGGGCCGCCTGAAGATCGATGGCATCGGCGAGTTCGCCGGCGGCCTCGCTGAAGCCGGAGGCGTAACAGACTGCGCCGCCCGCCCCGGCGGAGGCTAGGGTTCGCACGATCTCGACGGTCGATATACGATTGACGCCAACAAATGCGGCATCGGGGGCTGCGGGCAGGTCGGCGACGGAGCGAAAGCAACGGCGCCCCGCGATTTCGTCGAGCTTGGGATGGACCGGCCAGATTTCGCCGGCAAACCCCATCCTGTCGCATTGCTCGATGACACGGCGCGCTTCGCGGCCTCCGAAGACGGCGATCGTGCGCGGGCGGATGAGGCGATCGAGGGAACGGGTCATAGGAGTGTCGTCCAAGGTACCCCGCTCTGGCCTGCCGACCATCTCCCCCTCAAGGGAGGAGGTCGATGGGGGCGCGATCTTTTTGCCACGGACAGGTCCGTGTTTGCAGAAGGAGCCGCGAATTCGCCTCGGCCGACGCATATGTTCGCGTTGGGAAATTTGGATGACGAGAAACGTCGGACGGTGGCGACCAACCGATCTTCCTCCTTGAGGGGGAGAGGGTCGGCAGGGCAGAGGGGGGTAGGTTCCAGCAATCCCAATTTTTCCATCAGGCCCCCATTGGCCGCAGCAGGTCGCGGCTGATGATGTGTCGCTGGATTTCAGATGTTCCGTCCCAGATGCGCTCGACACGGGCGTCACGCCAGAAACGGCCGATCGGCAGGTCATCCATCAGGCCCATGCCGCCAAAGATCTGGATGGCCTCGTCGGTCACCCTCGCCAGCATTTCCGAGGCATAGAGCTTGGCGGAGGCAATTTCTCGGTTGGCGCTCAGGCCCTCCTTCAGGCGCCAGGCGGCAGAGAGCGTCAGGAGGTCTGCGGCGTCGATCTCGGTGATCATGTCGGCGAGCTTGAAGGAGACACCCTGGTTGGCGCCGATCGGCTTGCCGAATTGCTTGCGTTCGGCGGCATAGGGCAGCGCCATGTCGAAGACGCGGCGGGCGCGGCCGACACAGGTGGCGGCCACCGTCAGGCGCGTGCCGGACAGCCATTCGTTGGCGATGTCGAAGCCGCGGTCCAGCTCGCCCAGAACCTGGGTTGCCGGAAGGCGGCAATCTGTGAAGGTCAGGATGCTGTTGTGGTAACCGCGATGGGAGAGTGAACTGTAGCCGGTGCGGATCTCGAAGCCCGGCGTGTCGCGATCGACGAGAAAGGCGGTGATCTTTTTCTTCGGACCTTTCGGCGTCTCCTCCTCGCCGGTGGCGGCGAAGACGATGACAAAATCGGCAAGGTCGGCATGGGAGATGAAGTGTTTGGTGCCGTTGAGGATGAAATCGCTGCCGTCACGGCGGGCCGAACATTTCATGCCGCGGACGTCCGAGCCTGCATCGGGTTCGGTCATGGCGAGGGCGTCGACCTTCTCGCCACGAATGGCCGGCAGCAGGTATCGCTCGCGCTGTTCGCCTTCGCAGGCCATCAGGATGCCGGAAGGGCGGCCGAAAAAGACGGTCAGGGCCATGGAGCCCCGGCCGAGTTCTCGCTCGACCAGGGTGAACATGACGGGGTCCAGGCCCGCTCCACCGAGTTCTTCGGGGAAGTTGCAGGCATAGAAGCCGAGATCGAGGCATTTGCGCTTGATATCGGCACCCAGGTCAGACGGGACTTCGCCCGTTCGCTCGACGAGATCTTCATGCGGATAGATTTCGCGTTCGACGAAATCGCGCACGGTCTTGACGATCAATTCCTGTTCCTGGGTCAGGCCGAAGTTCATTTTCTCTGTCCCACATGACGGCCGGCTCCATCTGGGGCGGGCAGGTTGGCATGGGCTGCCGCGATCGGCAGCAGCCTGGCGAGGATTTCAGCCGGCGCCGGCACGGTCTTGCCTGCTGCCGAGTTCACATGCAGCAGCATCTGCTCTGCCGTGGCAATCGGCATCCCGCTTGCGGTATCATGGAGGGTGTGAAAGACGTGCAGCCGCTTGTCGTCGGTCGAAAGCACCTGGCAGGTTGCATGGATCGCCTGGCCAAGTTTCGCTTCGCCAAGATGGCGGATATGGGTCTCGACCGTGTAATAGCTGTGCCCTGCCTCGACATAAGCAAGATCGGCGCCGATCAGTCGCAGGAGGGCATCGGTGGTATCGCCGAAGACCTGCAGATAGCGGTGCTCGGTCATGTGGCCGTTATAGTCGACCCAGGCAGGGTTCACCTTGGTTTCGACGAGGCGGAGCGGTTTTGCGAAATCCGGTTCGGTCTTGGAGCCGCCTTTCGCCCAGAGGCCCTGTTCGAATTCCTTGAGCAGCTTGCCGGCACCCCAGCCCTCGCCTCCGTTGCCGCCTTTCAGCGATTGCAGGATGCCGACCAGGTTTTCGTCACGGATGCGCTCCAGTTCGCGGATGGACAGGCCGTCCGCCTGTTGGTCCGATTGCTGGCCGATCTTTTCGACCAGGGTATCGTCGAGATCGACAACGTCGGTCAACTTGGTCCAGGGCCATTGCAGGCAAGGGCCGAACTGGGCGAGGAAATGGCGCATGCCGGCTTCGCCGCCGGCGATACGATAGGTCTGGAACAAACCCATCTGGGCCCAGCGCAGGCCGAAGGAATAACGGATGACATCGTCCAGCGTCTCGACGGTGCAGATGTCGTCCTTGATCAGCCAGAGTGCCTCGCGCCAGAGTGCCTCGAGAAGACGATCGCCGACAAAAGCTTCTATCTCGCGGGCGATATGCACACCCTTCATGCCGATGGGCGCAAGGCGGTCCATGGCAGCCCTGATCGTCTCGGCCGAGGTCTTTTCGCCGCCGACGATTTCGACCAGCGGCAACAGATAGACCGGATTGTAGGGATGAGCGACGAACAGGCGTTCGGGATGCTGCATGTCGCGCTGCAGGTCGGTTGGCAGCAGGCCGGAGGTGGAGGAGCCGATCAGGGCGTCGGGCCTGGCGGCAGCATCGATACTGGTCAGGACCCCCCGTTTCAGGTCAAGGCGCTCGGGCACGCTTTCCTGGATCCAGTCGGCGTCGGCGACGGCCTCTTGCAGGGAGGCGCAGAAGGTGAGCGTACCGCGTGGCGGCAGCGGCGCGCCGGTCAGCATGGCATAGGCGCGTTCGGCATTGGCGAGTACCTCGGCGACGATGCGCTTGGCTTCCGGATGCGGATCGAAGACCGCGACATCGATGCCGGCCAGCAGGAAGCGGGCGATCCAGCCGCCGCCGATGACGCCACCGCCTATGCAGGCTGCCTTGTTGATCTTGGTCATTATCGTGATCCCCGCTTGCATTTGTGAGGGTTCCTTCTCCCCGGAGGAGGGGTGAAGGTTAGTCGCGGTTATCGCTTTGTCAGCTTCAGCTTGTCGCGGACCTCGGCCGGCCCGATGATGCGGGCGCCCATGCCTTCGATGACAGTTACCGCTTTTTCGACGAGTTGCGCATTGGTCGCGAGCTGGCCCTTGCCGGCATATAGATTGTCCTCCAGCCCAACCCGGACATTGCCGCCGGCGAGCACGGCCGCTGCCGGATAGGCGAGTGCGTTGCGGCCGATCGAAAATGCGGAGAAGGTCCAGCTGGCCGGTACGTTGTTGACCATGGCCATGAAGGTGTTGAGGTCGTCAGGCGCGCCCCACGGGATGCCCATGCAGAGCTGGATGAGGACAGGGTCCTCGATCAGGCCTTCCTCGACAAGCTGCTTGGCGAACCAGAGATGGCCGGTGTCGAAGGCCTCGATCTCGGGGCGGACGCCAAGGGCGGTCATCTGGCGGGCCATTTCGCGCAGCATCGACGGTGTGTTGGTCATGACGTAGTCGCCGAGCGAAAAATTCATTGTGCCGCAATCGAGCGTGCAGATTTCCGGCAGGCATTCGGCGACGTGGGAAACGCGCTCCGTGGCACCGGCCATATCCGTGGCCTTCTCGTTGAGCGGGAACGGAGCCTCGACATTGCCGAAGACGAGGTCGCCGCCCATGCCGGCGGTAAGGTTGAGCACGACATCGACATCGGCGGCGCGAATGCGGTCGGTCACTTCCTTGTAGAGATCGTTGCGGCGGCTGGCAGCGCCGGTTTCGGGATCACGGACATGGCAATGCACGACCGCAGCGCCGGCCTTGGCGGCATCGATCGCGCTGTCGGCGATCTGCTTCGGGGTGATCGGAACGTGGCTGGATCTTGAGACCGTGTCGCCGGCGCCGGTCACGGCGCAGGTGATGAAAACATCGCGGTTCATCGCAAGAGGCATTGTTGTTCTCCCTCGTAGTTGAGGGCATTACGCAACAAGATTTCGATAGATGCTTTGCATTCTCAGAGGTATTTGATACATTCTCGGAGGATTGGAGGTCGTCTTGCTTCACCCTACTATCGACCGTCTCGACATCGATCTTCTGGTCCTTCCCGATACAAACCTGATCCTGATCGCCTCGGTGATAGAACCCTTGCGTGGCGCCAACCGCATTTCTGGCAGCGAACTCTATCGCTGGCGGGTGCTCACGCCCGATGGAGAGGCGGCAATGACGACGAGCCATGTACCGATGCCGGCCGATGGGGTTTTCCAGCAAGGCACCGAGACCGCGCCGCTTTTCGTGCTGGCAAGCTACAACTGGCGCAACGCCGCGACGGCTTCCCTGAAGCGGACACTGTCGCAAAGCGCACGTCACAGGTCGATCATCGCGGGCATCGAATCCGGCACATGGCTGATGGCCGAGGCGAGCCTGCTCGACAATTGCTCGGCAACCGCCCACTGGGAGGATTTCGAGGATTTTTCGCTGGCCTATCCGCAGGTTCGCGCCGTCAAGGACCGATTCGTCATCGATGGAAAGCGGATCACGACCGGTGGTTCGCTGCCGACCATGGACCTGATGCTGGACATCATCCGCCGGCGGCAGGGCTACACGCTTGCGCTCGAGGTCAGCCGGCTTTTCAGCTATGAACAGGGTGGTTTCCACAGCGAGACGCAGCATACACCCTCGACCATGGGTCTGAAGATGCGCGACCCGCGGGTGGCGCATGCCGTGCGGCTGATGGAAGAACATGTCGAACAGCCTCTGACCCTTGTCCGGCTGGCGCGTCGGGTCGGCATCAGTGCGCGCCATCTCCAGGTCCTGTTCCAGGATGATCTGGGCGCTGCGCCACATGTGCATTATCTGGCGCTCCGGCTGAACGCGGCACGCAGGAAAGTCATCGAGACCAAGGCGTCTTTTGCCGAGATCGCCGCCGAGACGGGCTTCAATTCGGCTTCGGCCTTTTCCCGCAGCTACCGTGCGAATTTCTCCGAAAGCCCTTCGGAAACGCGCCGCCGCTTGCGCCGGCGTTCATAGGAGGCGGGTCATCGGTGCCTGCCTTGTTGATCATTTTCCGGATTTTTCCAGGCGCAAGCTGCATGTGGTGAAGCCGATTGGGGATGAAGCCACGCGTTCGGGCTTCGGCCTGACCCACGTTTACTCGCTCGTTTCACCGGAACTCCCAAGGCGAGTTATGCATTCTGCATATACGGCGAAAGTTAGAATACCAATTTGGTAGTGATTGTTGACTCGGGGCCAAAATGTGACGAAACTGTGACTGTGAGTTCATGATGAACGCGATGGATGGAGGGATCGGCAATGCCCCATAGTGTGGAAACGCTTTCCTTCGATCTTTTCGGTCTCGCACGGCGGCTGGTTCCCTCGAGTAACAGGGTAGAGCGGGGTCGGGAGCCGAAACGACCGTCTGTTGCGACGCATGATGATGACACCGATGACGCCGATTGCAGGCGCCATGAGATCTTTTTCTGGGGCATGTTCCCAATCCTCTAGACCGGAGTCGATGATGGCGTTTGCAACCTGCCAGAATGAGCATCAGAAAACAGTGCGCCGGAGTGCAAAAATCTGGTCCGACA
This sequence comes from Rhizobium sp. SL42, assembly GCF_021729845.1. Lineage (NCBI taxonomy): Bacteria > Pseudomonadati > Pseudomonadota > Alphaproteobacteria > Hyphomicrobiales > Rhizobiaceae > Rhizobium > Rhizobium sp. SL42. The sequence continues at coordinate 99,799 of NZ_CP063397.1, read as the reverse complement.
AATGCGCCCTGCTGGTGGCGTTTCTCTCGATCGGATTTATCGCCGGCCTGCTCTTCGTCTTGTAAATTACAAGCAAGACTGATTAGTTGTTCAAAGGCCTCCGGAGGGGGCCTTTTTCACGATTGGGTCCGATGCCGAACGTTCCGCCGCGCGGCGCTTTGAACGCGCGGGCAAAGGAGACGCAGACTGTGACGCTGGCCTAGGTAGCATCGGCCAATCACCAAGCGTCTTGCCTGTTTGCAGCATTCAACCCTGACTATACCGATCAACAGATATTTCACTGGAGCTGGACATGACACTTCGTATCAACCAAGCTGCGCCTGATTTTACTGCCGACACCACTCAGGGAGCCATCAGCTTCCATGACTGGATTGGCGACAGCTGGGCGGTTCTTTTCTCGCATCCGAAGAATTTCACCCCGGTTTGCACGACCGAACTTGGCGCGATGGCCGGACTTGATGGCGAATTCCGCAAGCGCAATGTCAAAGTCATCGGCATTTCCGTCGATCCGGTCGACAGCCACGTCAAGTGGAAGCAGGACATCAAGACCGCGACCGGTTTCGAGGTCGCCTATCCGCTGATCGGCGACAAGGATCTCAAGGTCGCAAAGCTCTACGACATGCTGCCGGATGATGCCGGCGACAGTTCGGAGGGCCGCACGCCTGCCGACAACGCGACCGTGCGTTCGGTCTATGTCATCGGCCCGGACAAGAAGATCAAGCTGATCCTTACCTATCCGATGACCACGGGCCGCAACTTCGACGAGATCCTGCGCACGATCGATTCGATCCAGCTGACCGCCAAGCACCAGGTGGCGACGCCGGCGAACTGGAAGCAGGGCGACGACGTCATCATTACGGCAGCTGTTTCCAACGAAGATGCGATCACCCGCTTCGGTTCGTTCGACACGGTTCTGCCCTATCTGCGCAAGACCAAGCAGCCGCAAGGCTGATCGACTTTTACAAGACGGAAGATAGTTGTGAAATCGCCCGGTCTCCGGGCGATTTTGCGTTTCAGCGGTCGCGGCAACATCGCTACAGTCCGGCAGATCAACAGGATGGATGACGTGAGCAATCTCGATCGCAAACGGGCCCAGCGACTACTTGAGGCCGAAGCCGCCGATGCGCTGGCCCTTTTTCAACCCGAGGCGTTCCGCTACGCGACAGGCGCCGCTGCCGGCGTGGCGACGATGTGGGGACGGGCCGGCTCGGCGATCGCGCTGGTGCCCGCGGATCCAGGTTTGCCGATTGCAGCGGTCGTCAGCGATCATGCCGCGGGCGCCGTGCGCCGAAGCATGCCGCAGGCGGATATCCGCAGCCATCGGATCTGGATCGACGGAGTTCATGTTGAGAGTGAATGCGATCTCGCCGGTATCAACGCCGCCTATCGGCGGGCTGGCAATGTCGGCCCAAGGCCGGAAACCTTCGACCGGGATGCCTGTTTCCATCTGCTCGGTGATCTGATTTCGGAACGGGGCCTTGCCGGCGCGCGGATCGCCGTCGATCTGGAATTCATGCCGGCGGCAGATTTCCTGGCGTTGAAGGCCATCTTGCCGGATGTGCACTGGATCGATGGCTCTCCACTCCTGAGACGGCTTCGCTCGGTCAAGACGCCTGCCGAAATCACCTGGCTGAGGCAGGCTTCACGAGCGGCTGAAGCCGGACTTTCCCGGATGCAGGATGCGATCGCGCCGGGCGTGCCGCTTTCGGCTCTGTCCGCAGCATGGCTCGAGGGTGCCCGTTCCGAGGCCGCCATCCATGGCTACGGGCTGAGCGGCCATTGGGATTATATCTCGGTCGGTGCCGACCTCTCGGACAGCCGTGCGGTCGTGGCACCCGGTGCGCTGATCAAGGCGGATGTCGGGACACTGGTGGACGGTTATTCGTCCGATGGCGCCCGTACCTTCTGCTGCGGCGAGCCTACCAGGCTCGCGGCCGAGATCTTCAAGGCGCTTGAGCAGGCTTTTGCCGCCGGGCTTGAAGAGGTTCGTCCCGGCAACTCGTTCGGTGCCGTGCACAAGGCGATGCTTGGCTCCATGCGCCGGGATGGCTTCGAGGAATATTATCGCGGCCATTTCGGTCATTCTGTCGGTGGCAGCGTCGGCATCGAGGAATGGCCGTTCTTCTCCCATGACAATGGCGAAGCCATCCAGCCGAACATGGTTGTTGCGCTGGAGGCTCCATTCTATGCGCAGGGGTTCGGTGCGCTGATGATCGAGGACCAGTTCCTTGTCACGGAGACCGGAGCCGAATGCATGAACAGCCTCAGCCGGGCGCTGATCTCTGTCTGATCAGTGTCCGCCGAGGATCTTCACCGGCCTGTCCCACTGGATCAGGACGACGCAGCCGGTGTCGCTCCAGACCGAATGCTCGCTGCCTTGCTGGTTCACGACATAAGAGCCCGGACCATAGTCGCCGGCCTCATCGGACTGGGTGCCCTGCAGGACGAGGATCGTCTCCAGCCCTTCGTGACGATGGCGCGGCACCGATGCGCCGGCTTCGTATTTCAACAGCGCCACGCCCGGCTGGTCGTCCTTGAACGGCGTGATCCAGTGAATCGTGACGCCATCGCGAAACAGGCTGAATTCCAGGCTTTTCCAGCCGCCACTGGTCAGGGATTCGCGGGTCGTTTCAGGCATGCTTCAGTCCTTCCAGCAAGTCGTCGAGATGGGTCGTCCAGCCGACAATGCCGCCCTGGGCGCGGATCATGTCGAGCGCTGCCTGCTTGAAATGCGGGAAATAGCTCGCCGTCGCCTCTTCGACGATGAGGCATTCATAGCCGCGGTCATTGGCTTCGCGCATCGTGGTCTGGACGCAGACTTCCGTGGTCACGCCGGCAAAGACCAGCTGCAAGATGCCGCGGGCCTTGAGTTCCTCGCCGAGCGGCGTGGCATAGAAGGCGCCCTTGCCGGGCTTTTCGATCACCAGTTCGCCTTCGATGGGCGCAAGCTCCGGCAGGATCGCGGTTCCGGGCTCGCCGGCAATCAGGATGCGGCCCATGGGTCCGAGATCGCCGATCCGAAGGCTCGGATTGCCGCGATCGCGCTTGGCCGGGGGGAGGTCGGAAAGGTCCGGGCGATGACATTCCTGGGTATGGATCACCGGCAGGCCGGCCTGTCGAAAGCCGTCGATCAACCGGCGCACGTCGGGGACAATAACCGAGACATGGCTCACGTCATTACCGAGCGTTTCGCCGAAGCCACCGGGCTCGGCGAAATCGCGCTGCATGTCGATGACGATCAGGGCAACCTGATCCCGCTTGAGCGGAAAGGCAAAGGGCATAGCCTTGATGTCCGTCATCAGTGATGCCCCGCCATGTGGGATCCGATCACGGAAATATCGGCGTCACGCGCCGGAGTTTCGTACACCAGCTTGCCATCCGACATGACGATGATGCGGTCGGACATTTCCATCAGCTCGTCGAGATCTTCTGATATCAGCAGCACCGCGGTACCGCCGTTACGGGCCTTCATGATGCGCGAGCGGATCTCGGCGACGGCGGAGAAATCGAGACCGAAACAGGGGTTTGAGACAACGAGGAGATCAACGTCGCCTGTCAGTTCGCGCGCGAGCACTGCACGCTGGACATTGCCGCCCGACAGTGAGGCAATCGGGGAGGCGGCGGAGGCGGTCTTGACCTTGAAATCGCCGATCAGCTGGCCGGCGCGCCGGCGCATGGTGCGACCGTCGAGCCAGCGGGTCTCCCTTCCATCCGTCTTCAGGTCGAAGGTGCGGAAGGCGAGGTTTTCCGACACGCTCATCTTCGGGGCGCAGGCGTTCTGCAACGGTTCCTCGGGGATGAAGCGGACATTGTTGGTGCGGGTTTCGGCCCGGGTCGCGCCATAGGGCTTGCCCTTGACCGCTACATTGCCGGTATCGGTCGGACGCTGGCCGGCAAGGATTTCGGACAGTTCCTTCTGGCCGTTGCCGGAAATGCCTGCGATGCCGACTATCTCGCCGGAATGGACGATCAGCTTGTCGATCTCGATGGTTTTCAGCCCGCTACGGTCAGGCGCCCTGACACTGTCAAGCGCCAGCACCTGTGTGGCTTTGCCATTGACCGGCAGGCGCGTATCAAGCTCGGCCAGCTTGACGTCGCCGATCATCATCGCGGCCATGTCGCGCGTCGACAGCTCGCCGGTCTTGCCTCCACCTGTAAGTTTTCCCTTACGCAGTACCGAGACGGCATCGGCGAATTTTGTCACCTCGTGGAATTTGTGGCTGATCATCAGCACGGTCAGTTCGCCGCGCTCGGTCAGGCCGCGGACAAGGCCCAGCATGTCGTCGGCTTCGGCCGGCGTCAGCACGGAGGTCGGTTCGTCGAGCACCAGAAAGCGCCGGCCCAGATAAAGCTGCTTGATGATCTCGAGCTTTTGTTTTTCGCCGGCAGCAAGCTCGCTCACCGGACGATGCAATGGTATGTCGAAGGGCATGGTTTCCATGAAGGCAGCAAGCGCCTTCCTTTCCCTTGCCCAGTTGATGACCGCCGGCACTTCGCTGCGGCTGATCACCAGATTTTCTGCGCCGGTGAGCGAGGGGACCAGAGTGAAGTGCTGGTAGACCATGCCCAGGCCAAGGGCTGCCGCATCACGGGGCGAGGCGACGGAGACCTCACGGTCGTCAACCATCAACTGACCGGATGTCTGCCGGTAGAAGCCCATGATGCATTTCACCAGCGTCGACTTGCCGGCGCCGTTTTCACCGAGCAGGGCATGGAAGGAGCCCGCCTCGACCCGGATGGAGACGTGGTCGAGGGCGGTGAAGGCGCCGAAGCGCATGGTCATGTCAACGGTCTCTATGCCGACGGCGGGGATGGTCTTGGCCGGGGGAAGTTCGCCGATGATCATGGCAGCTGGCTCACGAGCTTGGCGGAACTGGAGACGGAGCCGAATACGCCGCCCTGCATCTTGACCATGTTGATGGCGGCGAGGTGATTGCCGTAGTCGGTTGCGCCGCAGCAGTCTTCCAGCAAGAGGCATTCGAAGCCGCGATCATTGGCCTCGCGCATGGTGGTGGAGACGCAGACATCGGTTGTGATGCCGGTGAGGATAATGTTCTCGATGCGCTTCTGGTTGAGGATCAATTCCAGATCGGTGGCGCAGAAGGACCCCTTGCCCGGCTTGTCGATGATGGTCTCTCCCTCGATCGGATAGAGTTCCTCGATAATGTCCCAGCCGGGTTCGCCGCGCACGAGGATACGGCCGCAGGGGCCGGCATCGCCGATGCCGGCGCCGATGCGCTGCGAGCGCCAGCGCTTGTTGGCCGGCAGGTCGGCCAGATCGGGACGATGGCCTTCGCGGGTGTGGATGATGTGATAGCCCTTGGCGCGCATGGCGGCCAGAACCGCCTTGATCGGCTCGATCGGTGCCTGGACCAGCGACAGGTCGTAGCCCATGTGGTCGACATAGCCACCCTTGCCGCAGAAATCGGTCTGCATGTCGATGATGATCAGGGCGGTGTTGTCCGGGCGCAGCTTGCCGTTATAGGGCCAGTTATAGGGGTCGCCGTCGATATAGTGGGTCTCGGTCTCGATCATCGCATCCATCGATTTTCTCCTATTCCCCGGCCAGCTTGAAATTTTCGCCGTAGCGGCGAGTTGGCTTGTCGAACCCGCAGGATGTGCCATCGGTCACTTTGACCTGGTCCTCCCAGGGGAGGCGGTATTTTCCGGCGATCAGGTCGTGCATGTAGCTGTAAGGCGCATCCCGGGCGCCGCCGGCGACCGCGACATAGCCGCGATGGCCGAACTGGTAGATGTTGTTCTCGACGCCCCAGCCAAGGCGGGCCTCGCGCACCAGATCCGGGCGGACCTCAGCCGTGATGATCTCGTTGACCCGACCGCTGGTGCCATGGGCGATGATCGTGCCGTCGAAATTGCAGATCATTCCTTCGCCCATGCTGTCGAAGGTGCCGTCGGAGCCGCACATGCAGACATTGGCGGTGACCATCAGGTTGCAGAAGGCGTTCGACTGGTTGGTGAATTTCCAGCTGTCGCGGATCGGCGCAGTGTAACCGGCCGTGCGGATCATGATCTCGGCACCCTTGTAGGCGCATTCGCGGGCCATTTCCGGAAACATGCCGTCGTGGCAGATGATCAGGGCGAGCTTCGCACCTTTCGGCCCCTCGATAACGGGAATGCCGAAATCGCCGGGCTCCCACGGTTCCACCGGCACCCAGGGGTGCATCTTGCGATAGTAGAGTTTCAGTTCGCCCTGGTCGTCGATGATGATGCCGGAATTGTACGGCATGCCGCCGGGATTGCGCTCCATGATCGAGAAGCAGCCCCAGATACTGTTGGCCTTGCAGGCGGCCTTGAAGGCTGCGACTTCCGGGCCGTCAAGCGTGCACATGATCTCCGGATTGATGTCCATTGACAGGCCGTGCAGCGCATATTCCGGGAAGACGACGAGATCCATGCCCGGCTGGTTGCGCCGTGCCTTGCCGACGAGATCAACGATCACCTGGGTCTGGCGCGCCAGATCTGCCTTTGTCACCGTGTTGGGCAATTGCAATTGAACGAGGCCGATGCCAACGCCGTGTTCCGATTTGTTCAGTCCACCCAATCCGTTCATGGAAATCTCCCTTGTGGTCGAGTTACTTGGTCAGCGACAGCGCACCCGGCGCGCCTGCGAGCGAGCGCGTCGGCGAGGATGTCGCGATCATGATGATGAGGGTCAGCACGTAAGGCGCGGCGTAGAAAAGGTAGTAGCCCTCGGTGACGCCGACCGACTGGAGGGCCGGGCCGAGCGCGCCGGCGCCGCCGAAGAGAAGCGAGGCGAGCAGGCAGCCGACCGGGTTCCATCGGGCAAAGATGACCAGCGCCACGGCCATCAGGCCCTGGCCGGAAGAGATGCCTTCGTTCCATGAGCCGGGATAGAAGAGCGACAGATAGGCGCCGCCGACCGCAGCCAGTGCACCGCCGACGGCGGTCGCCAGCAGACGGATCGTGTCGGGGTTGAGACCCATGGCCCGTGCGGCATCGGAACTGTCGCCGACGACCCGGAGAATGAGCCCCATGCGGGTGTTGCGCAAAGCCCAGGAGAGAGCAAAGGCAAGGGCAATGCCGAGGATGAAGAGAACGTTGATGTTCAAGGCTGCCTGCACCTGCGGATAACTCGACCAGCCCCCAAAGGGGATCGACGGCAGCTTCGGCGCCGAGGGCTGGATGAAGGGCTTGCCGAGGAAGAAGGCGAGGCCGAGGCCGAACTGCATCATGGCGATGCCAATCGCGATGTCGTTGACCCTAGGGAATTTGCAGATGAAGCCGTGCAGCAGGCCGAAGAGCGAGCCGGCCAGCATGGCGGCCAGCACGCCGAGCCAGGGCGATCCGGTCATGACGGCGGTGCCATAGGCTGCCATGGCGCCGAAGACGAGTGTGCCTTCAAGGCCGAGATTGATGCGTCCTGAACGCTCGGTGATCATTTCGCCGAGGCTGACGAAGATGAAGGGCGTCGAGACGCGGATGGCGCCGGCGATGATGGCGAGCGGGATGCCCCAGAGGCCGATATCGGTTCCGTCCATCAGGCTGTTCCCTTGCTGGCGTCGGGCTGCTTCCAGAGATCGGGATTGAAGATCTTGAAGCGGCCATAGAGGGTTTCGGAAAAGAGCACGGCGATAAAGAGCGTGCCCTGGAGAACGAGCACAGTCGCATCGGGAAGCGCCATGCGGCGCTGGATCAGGCCACCGGAGGCATCGATCCCGCCGAGCAGGATGGCCACCGGAATGATTGCGAGCGGATTGTGGCGGGCAAGAAAGGCAACGAGAATGCCGGTATAGCCGTAGCCGGCGGCCAGAGAGCCATTGGCGCTGCCCTGTACCGCGGCGACCTCGATCATGCCGGCCAGCCCGGCGAAGGCGCCGGCGAGAGCGGTGAAGCCGACAATCAGCCTGCCGACGGGCAGTCCCTGGATCTGGGCGGCGCGCATGTTGCCGCCGGCGATGCGGGCGGCAAAGCCGCTCGTGGTCCATTCGATGACGATGTAGGAGATGATGCAGGCGACGACGCCGACGGCAAAGCCCCAGTGCACGTCCATGCCGGGGATCTTGCCGAGCATGTATTCGGCCGGGATTGGCGTGGTGGACGGCTTGTTGAGGCTGGCGGGATCGCGCAGCGGTCCCTCGATCAACTGGTTCATCAGCGCGATGGCGATATAGGCAAACAGCAGCGAGGCGATGGTTTCGTTGACGCCGCGATAGTGGCGCAGGAAACCCGACAGGCCGATCCAGATGCCGCCGATCACCATGGCGGCAATGCCCATGATGATCCAGAGCAGGAGGGGCGGCACTAGGCCGACGAAGGGCAGGGCGATGGCCGCGCCAGCGAGCCCGCCCAGCACGACGGCGCCCTCGGCGCCGATAACGGTCAGGCCGAGGCGTGCGGGTAGCGCCACGCAGAGCGCCGTGAGCAGCAGCGGCGCTGCGCGGCTCAGCGCGTTCTGGATCGAAAACCAGCTGCCGAAGCCGCCGGCATACATCAGTTGAAAGAGCTGAAGCGGCGACTTGCCGATGGCGGCAATGAAGACCGAGAAGATCGCAAGTCCAACCGCCACCGCAAACAGTGCAATGGCGAGGGGTTCTGCGCGTCTCGCTGCCCATTCGATGGCAGGCCGGAAATCTCCGGCCCGCACCGGGGGTGGAACGAGGCTCTGACTGTTTATTTCCAAGGTCATGGCCGCCGCTCCCGCTGCTTCAGGATGTCGAGCCGATCACGCCCTCGACCAGATAGCCCATGCTTTCGAGTTCGATCGCGTCTTCCGCAAGGTCGGCGGTGACGACGACAGTGCCCTTGTTGTCCTTCAGGCCGCTCTTGAAGACGGAGAAGCCGCCCTTCATCATCTCCGCCTGTATCGCTTCGAACTTGGCGCGGGCTTCAGCGGAAACGGCGGGGCCGAGCGGGCTCATCTTGACGAAGCCGTCCTTCAGGCCGCCGCGGACGAAATTGCCGAGCTTTTCACCGGCCTGGGCCTTCTTGACGAAATCGGTATAGACATTGCCCCAGGCCCATTCGGCACCGGTCAGATATTTTTCCGGCGCCAGAGGGCTCTGGTTGGCGTGGTAACCGCAGACGAATGCGCCACGGCCGGCGGCGGTCTCGACGACGACCTTCGGGCTGTCGACGTGGCAGGTGATGACGTCAGCGCCCTGGTCGATCAATGCGTTGGTCGCTTCCGCTTCCTTGACGGCCAGCGACCACTCGCCGGTGAAGATCACCTGGCAGGTGATGGACGGATCGACCGAGCGCGCGCCGAGCAGGAAGGAGTTGATGTTCTGCACGACCTGCGGGATCGGCTTGGCGGCGACGAAGCCGATCTTCTTGCTCTTCGAGGCATAGCCGGCGGTGATGCCGTTGAGATACTGGCCCTGGCCAATATAGCCGAAATAGGAGCCGGTGTTCATCGGGTTCTTGCCCTCCTGCCAGAGACCACCGCAATGGCGGAACTGGACGTCGGGATACTTTTCAGCCATCGCCAGCATATGGGGGTCGAAGTAACCGAAGGATGTCGGGAAGACGAGGGTTGCGCCATCAAGGTTGATCATCGATTCCATTGTCTTCTGGACATCGACGGTTTCCGGCACGTTTTCTTCCTCGACGACGGTGACGCCGGCCATGCTTTTCAAAACAGCTGCACCCTCGGCATGGGCCTGGTTGTAGCCATAGTCATCCTTCGGGCCGACATAGATGAAGCCGACGGTGAGGGCGGCCTGGGCCATCGCGGGCGAGAAGAAGGCATTGGGTGCAAGGGCGGCGCCTGCGACGCCGGCGGCGGAAGTCTTCAGGAATGTTCTGCGGGTAACGGACATAAGCTTGGTCATCGAAGTTCCCCTTATCTGGCTTTTGCCATTCTTGAATTCAGCAAGAAAGTGTATGCAATCGGCGTGCCAGAGACGTAAGTTGCTGATAAGGCTTGGTTCGATATTGGTGGCTTTGCCTCAAGCTCAAACTGCATGCAGTTTGGATGGCGGCATGGTTAGGAAATAGGCAACCATTTCTGCACATGGGCGGCTCATGGTCCGCCCATCATCGACGCCTGGCCGGCGCTGTGCAGGAAGGCGGCCAACATGCCGATGCGCAGGTTTGACTTGAGCGAGGTGCTTTGGCATGTGTATGCAGTAACAAAGTGGGATCGCCTGTGGACAAGCCTGAGAAGAAACCCGTCATTCGTGCCGGTACGACCGTCGAGCAGATGGTGCGGGCGATCGCGGACCTGATCATTACCGGCATCCTGGAGCCTGGCGAGAAGATGGACGAAGGGTCGCTTGCGGCACGCTTCGAGGTGTCGCGCACACCGGTGCGCGAGGCCTTGCGGGAACTCTGCGCCATGGGTCTCGTCGACCGCCAGCCGAACAAGCGGGCCGTGGTCACCAATGTCAGCGGCAGTTCTCTCAATTCGATGTTCGAAGCGATGGCCGAGCTCGAAGGTATCTGCGCGAGGCTGTCCGCCGAACGCATGACCGTTGCGGAGCGCAAGCATCTGGAGGACATGCACCAGGCTTCCAGCAGGATCGTTCGTGCCTCGGCCGACGAGGACTACGCGGCCTACAACATCGAGTTTCACACCCAGCTCTATCGCGGGGCGCACAACGACCATATCCTGGAACTGGTGACCCAGACGCGTGCTCGGCTTTCGCCCTTCCGGCGCGCGCAGTTCCGTCTTGAGGGGCGCTTGGCGAAGTCGTGGCGCGAGCATGACGAGATCGTCACGGCTATCCTGCGTGGCGACGCGCTCGCTGCGGGCAAGTCAGCCTATGATCATGTCTCGATCGTCAGCGAGGCAAGCGCGACCTTTGCGCGGCCGGGCGTGCCTGCCTAGGCGCTTTGCGCCACCCGCATCTCCCGAAGATCCGAAGGTGGGACCGGCATTTCAACCGGCGCCTTTGACCTTGCGGCAAAGGCATTGCCGATGCCGATCAGGATCGGTTCGTCGACGCCGATGGTGGCGACGGCTTCGGCAAGCTCATCGAGCGAGCCGGACCAGCGACGCTCGTTTGGTCGGGTGACGGAGGTCACGATAACGGCAGGGGTCGAAAGCGGCATGCCGCTCGTGGCAAGCGCTTCGCGGATTTTTCCGGCTGTGCGGCCGCCCATATAGAAGACGGTAGTGACTGCCGGATCGGCAAGTGCTGACCAATCGGTATTGGCCGGCAGGTCGCCATGGCGCGAATGGCCTGTGACGAAGCGGACCGATTGCGCGTGGTCGCGGTGCGTGAGCGAAATGCCCAGCGCCGATGCCATGGCGCTGGCAGCGGTAATACCCGGTACGACATCAACAGGAATGCCTTCGGCCTCCAGGCGGGCGATCTCCTCGCCGGCACGGCCGAAGATCATCGGATCGCCGGATTTCAGGCGAACCACTCGCTTTCCAGCCTTGGCGAAGTTCACCATCATCGTGTTGATGTCGTCCTGCTTGCAACTCTCGCGACCGCCCCGCTTGCCGACCAGCATGCGCTTGGCCTCGCGCCGGGCCAGTTCCAGCACTTCGGAGGAGACAAGGTCATCGAAGAGAATGACGTCGGCCGATTGCAATGCGCGCACTGCCTTCAGCGTCAGCAGTTCGGCGTCGCCTGGTCCCGCCCCGACCAGAGTCACGCGACCGGTGGCGGGCGCTTCCGACAGGCTTTCGACCTCTGTCAGAAGCGCCCGCTCGACGCCCTCCTCCGGCGATTGGTTACTGGTGAATGTGTGGTCGACAAAACGCTCCCAGAAGGTCCGGCGCTGGGGGCCTGGTGCCAGGCGTTGATTGACCCGGTCGCGAATGTCGCGTGCAAGTTCCGCCCAGCCCTTCAAGGCATGCGGCAGAACGGTCTCGATGCGGCGTCTGATGGCCTGTGCCAGAATGGGGGCGGCGCCATCGGTGGAGATCGACACGATCACCGGGGAGCGATTGACGATCGAGCCGAACTGGAACTGGCAGAAGGCTGGCTTGTCGATGACATTGACCGGCACGCCGGCCGCGCGGGCAGCCGTGTGAAAGGCTTCAGCCTCTTCGTCGGTTTCGCAGTCAGCAAGAGCGAGTGCCGCGTCGTCGAAGATGCCTGAGTGCCAGTGGTGCGGATGGTGGGCGTAGCGACCGTCGGCGTGGTCCGTCGCCAGCAATTCGCGAAAGACATCGGAAAGCTCGTCCGCAGGGCAATGGACGTGAACCCGCGCTCCGCAAGCCGCCAATAGCTCGGCCTTCCAGGCGGCACCGTCCGTGCCGCCGGCAACGACCACCTTTTTGCCTTCGAGCGACCAGAAGACCGGAAGCTTGGCAAGCGGCGCGACCCGCGCGGGCCGCCGGGGCTCATTCCGCTGCGAGGACGTGGCAAGCATCGATGATCCTCCTGATTTCGGAGCGGCATGAACCGCAGTTGGTTCCAGCGGACAATGCGGCGCCCACCGCCTCTACGCTCGCGCAGCCCTGACGAACGGCGCCTGTGATCTGGTTGGCGCCGACCGAGAAGCAGGAGCAGACGATCGCGCCGGGGTCGGGGCGGTCGGCGCTCGGCCGACCGGCAATCAGGGCATAACGTCTGGCGGCTTCCGTCTGCTGCTCCCGCAATTGGCCGACCAGCCAGTTGCGGGACACGGCCACGGGGCTGGCGGCAACGAAGAGGGCGCCGAGGAAGCGCTGTCCGGCAAAGAAAGCAAGACGGGTATCGCCGCTTCTGGCATCGGCATAACCGGTCACCTCGATGCTGGTCGGAATGGCGAATGCCTTTCGTGCCCAGGCTTCCCAGTTCGTGTCGGCGTCATCGAAACCGAGCTCGATGCGCCAGCCGCCATCTGCCTTGGCGACCACCCAGTAAGCGGCGTCAAGTCCTTCCGGCTTCTCGACACTGACGGCAAAGCCATAGGCCTTTGCGGCATAGCGGCGCATGGTGACGGGCACATGCTTCAGAGCGGGCTGACCAGACACCGGGTCGACCAGCGCGGGCACGAGCGCATCGACCCGGCCGAGCGAGGATGTCTCGTCGGTCCAGTGCATCGGCACGAAGACAGAGCCGCGGCTCTGGCGTTCAGTCAGCAGTGCCCGGACAATGATGCGGGCACCGTTTTCCACGGAGAATTCGACGAGATCCGCGTCTGCGATCTGATAACGCGCGGCGTCGAGCGGGTGGATTTCGGCAAAGGGCTCGGCGATGTGGGCCGATAGCCTGGCGCTTTTTCCGGTGCGGGTCATCGTATGCCAATGATCACGCACGCGGCCGGTGTTGAGGATCAGCGGGAAGTCGAGGCTGGTACGCGACGGCAGTTTTGAAGGCGTTGCGACGAAACGGGCGCGGCGGTCCGCATGGTAGAAGTGGCCATCGGCAAAGAAGCGTTTCTCACCGGATGTCTTGCCGTACTGCTGCGGCCACTGGAAGGGGCGCAGCTTGTCGTAGTCGTCTTCTGCGATCGCGCCATGCGCGCCAATGTCAAAATCGCGCTCCCCGTCGTTTTCGAAAGCGGACAAGGCGGCATGTTCGGCGAATATGTCGGCCGGTGATGTGTAGGTGAAGGCCTGTTCGAAGCCCATGCGTTTGCCGACTTCGGCCAGTTGCCACCAGTCGGCGCGTGCTTCGCCTGGATGTGGCAGGAAGGGACGCTGGCGTGAAATTCGGCGCTCGGAATTGGTCACCGTACCGGATTTCTCGCCCCAGCCGGTGGCCGGCAACAGCACATGGGCCAGGCGGGCCGTGTCGGTATCCTTCATGATGTCGGAGACGACGACGAAGGGGCAGGCCTCGATGGCTGCCTTGACGCGGTCGGCATCCGGCATGGAGACGACCGGATTGGTGGACATGATCCAGAGCGCCTTGATGCGACCATCGGCGACGGCTTCGAACATGTCGACGGCCTTCAGGCCGGCCTTGTCCGAAATCGCCGGCGATTGCCAGAAGCGCTGGACCTTTTCGCGATGGTCCGGATTTTCGATCGCCATGTGCGCGGCGAGCATGTTGGCGAGACCGCCGACCTCACGTCCGCCCATCGCATTGGGCTGGCCGGTCAGCGAGAAAGGTCCCATGCCGGGCCGGCCGATGCGGCCCGTCGCCAGATGGCAATTGATGATAGCATTGACCTTGTCGGAGCCGACAGAGGACTGGTTTACGCCCTGGCTGTAGCAGGTGACGACCTTTTCGGTGGTCTGGAAGAGATGGAAGAACTGGCGGATCTGCATGGCCGGAAGGCCGGTCGCCTCGATCAGGTCGGCCATCGACGTGTCCGCCGCGGCGAAGGCCTCGGCAAAGCCCTGCGTGTGGGCGGCTATGTAGCTCTGATCGATCGCATTCTCGTGGACAAGATGACCGAGCAGGCCATTAAAGAGTGCGACGTCGCCGTCCGGGCGGATGGAGAGATGGAGGTCGGCGATATCGGAGGTTGCCGTGCGGCGAGGATCGATGACGATCACTTTCAACGCGGGACGCGCCGCCTTTGCCGCCGCCAGTCGCTGATAGAGGACCGGATGGCACCAGCCCATGTTGGAGCCGACCAGCACCACGAGATCGGCGAGTTCCAGGTCTTCATAACATCCGGGCACAGTATCGGATCCGAAGGCACGGCGGTGGCCGGCGACGGAGGAGGCCATGCAGAGACGGGAATTGGTGTCGATATTAGCCGAGCCGATGAAGCCCTTCATCAGCTTGTTTGCGACGTAATAGTCCTCGGTCAGAAGCTGACCGGAAACGTAGAAGGCGACGGAATCGGGACCATGCGCGGCGATGGTCTGCGCGAAGGTGCGGGCCACCATGTCGAGAGCCGTGTCCCAGGTCGTGCGCTCGCCCATGATTTCCGGGTAGAGCGCGCGACCGTCTAGATCGATGGTTTCAGCGAGGGCGGACCCCTTGGAACAGAGCCTGCCGAAATTGGCCGGGTGATCCGGATCACCCTTGATGCTGACCGAGCCGTCGTCTTCGACCCTTGCGATGACCCCGCAACCGACGCCGCAATAGGGGCAGGTGGTTTTGGTTTCAGTGGACGCCATCACCAACCTCATTTCCTTATTCGGCCGCAACCAGCATCGCGTCGAGTGCGATGGAGAGTTGACCGTCGATATTGCGGAGCGGGATGGTTCTGACCTCACCCTCATCGGCGCCGAGTGCCTTGCCGCTTTCAAGCGAGATGACGAAGTTGTGCAAGGGGCAGGTGACGGCCTTGCCGTGCACGATGCCCTGGGAGAGCGGTCCGCCCTTGTGGGGGCAGTGGTCTTCGATGGCGAAGACCTCGTTTTCGGCGGTGCGGAAGACGGCGATCTTGCCCTCTGGCGTCTTCACGCAACGGGCGCCGCGCAGGGGAATGTCGTCGATATGGCCGATGGCGATCCAGTTCATGAGCTTCGTTTCCTTGTTTCCTCAGGCGCTTCAGGGTGGCCACCCTCCCCTTGAGGGGGAGGGTCGGACCGCAGGTCCGGGGTGGGGTGATGGCGGTGGGTGCCAAAGGTCACCCCCACCCGCGCGTTCCGCGCGACCTCCCCCCTCAAGGGGGAGGTGTTCACTCCGCTGCCGCCGAAAATCCGACGGTCGCCATGGGCTTGAACTCGTGTTTGTCCTTGCCGGAGACACGTTCCGACCAGGGGTCTACCTGGGCGAAGGACTGGCTGAAGACGAAGCGCTCATAGTAGCCCTTGCGCTTTTCCTCGTCGGTCATGATCTGGCGGCGGATCTCGTCCAGGCCGATGCGCTTGGCCCATTTGTAGATCCGCTCGAGATAGCGGGCCTGCTCGCGATACATCTGCGTTAGCGCGACGATGTATTCGAGGGCTTCGTCCTCCGTCTTCACGAGGCCGAGCACTTCGGTGCCCTTGATGTCGAGGCCGGCCGCACCGGCGAAATGGATCTCGAAGCCTGAATCGACGCAGATGACGCCGATATCCTTGCAGGTGGCCTCGGCGCAGTTGCGCGGACAGCCCGAGACGGCAAGCTTGAGCTTGGCCGGCGTCCAGGAACCCCACATGAATTTCTCGATGCGGATGCCGAGACCGGTCGAATCCTGCGTGCCGAAGCGGCACCATTGTTCGCCGACGCAGGTCTTCACGGTACGAAGCCCCTTGGCATAGGCCTGGCCGGAGACGAAGCCGGCCTTGCCGAGATCGGACCAGACGGCGGGCAGGTCTTCCTTCTCGATGCCGAGCAGGTCGATGCGCTGGCCGCCGGTGACCTTGACCAGCGGGATTTCGAATTTGTCGACGACATCGGCAATGGCGCGCAGTTCGGCGGCATTGGTGACGCCGCCCCACATGCGTGGCACGACGGAATAGGTGCCGTCCTTCTGGATGTTGGCATGCACGCGTTCATTGATGTAACGCGACTGGTAGTCGTCGGCATATTCGTCCGGCCAGTCGCAGACGAGATAGTAGTTGAGCGCCGGCCGGCACTTGGCGCAGCCGCACGACGTTTTCCACTCCAGTTCCTGCATGACGGCGGGAATGGTCTTCAGTCCCTTGGCCTTGATCAGGCGGCGAACGTCGTCATGGCCGAGTTCGGTGCAGGTGCACATCGGCGTGACGGCGGCCGGGTTGTAAGCGTCGCCCAGCGTCAGGGCCATCAGCTGTTCGACGAGACCGGTGCAGGAGCCGCAGGAGGCGGAGGCCTTGGTGTGGGCGCGGACGTCGTCGAGTGAGGTCAGGCCCTTGGACGAGATCGTGGATGTGATCTTGCCCTTGCAGACGCCGTTGCAGCCGCAGATTTCTGCATCATCCGGCAAGGCTGCAACGGCCGCCATAGGGTCCAGCGGGGCACCCCCCTGGTAGGACTGGCCGAAAATCAGGGTTTCGCGCATTTGCGAAATGTCGGTCCCGCGCTTCATCAGGTCGAAGAACCAGGAGCCGTCAGCGGTTTCACCGTAGAGCACGGCACCGAGGATCTTGTTGTCCTTCAGCACGAGACGCTTGTAGACGCCGGCCGAGGCATCGCGCAGCACGATTTCCTCGCGGTCGGGGGCTTCCGCGAAGTCGCCGGCGGAGAACAGGTTGATGCCGGTGACCTTGAGTTTCGTGTTGACGACGGAGCCGTGATATTCGTTGGTGCCGCCGGTCAGGCGATCGGCGAGGACGCGGGCGGCTTCATAGAGCGGTGCCACCAGGCCGTAGCAGGTGCCGCGATGTTCGGCACATTCGCCGAGCGAATAAACGTTCGGGTCGGAGGTCATCATGCCGTCGTCGACGACGATGCCGCGGTTGACGGCGATGCCGGCTTCCTTGGCGAGGTTTGAAGCCGGGCGAATGCCGACGGCCATGATCACCATGTCGCCCTCGATCACGCGGCCGTCTTCCAGCTCGATGCCCTCGACCTTGTCGGTTCCGAGGATCTGCTTGGTGTTGGCCTTGGTGATGATGTCGATGCCGCGTTCGGTCAGCGCCTTTTCCAGCAGATAGGCGGCGGCCGGATCGAGCTGGCGCTCCATGATGGTCGGCATCAGGTGGATGACGGTGACGTCCATGCCCTGGCGCTTGAGGCCGTAGGCTGCTTCAAGGCCCAGAAGACCGGCGCCGATGACGATGGCGCGACCTTTGCCTTCGGCGATCTTCAGCATGTTGTCGACATCGTCGAGATCGCGATAGGGCAGGACGCCGGGCAACTGGTGGCCGGGTACCGGGATGATGAAGGGCAGCGAGCCGGTGGCGATGACCAGCTTGTCGTAAGAGGCGGTGATGCCGTTGGCCGAGGTCACCGTCTTGGCATGGCGGTCGATCTCGGTGACCTTGGCGCCCTTGTGCAGGGTCACGCCATTGGCCACATACCAGTCGTCATTGTGGATGACGATATCTTCATAGGCCTTCTCGCCTGAAAGCACCGGCGAGAGCATGATGCGGTCATAGTTGACGCGCGGCTCGGCGTTGAAGATCGTCACGTGGTAAAGGCCCGGCGCCCTTTCGAACAGTTCCTCCAGCATGCGACCGGGCGCCATGCCGTTGCCGATGATAACGAGTTTTTGCGTCATGTCGGTTACTCCGCGGCTTCGACGAAGCGGTGGCGTTCGTAGAGGAACTTCAACACGGCTTCGCGGGATTTGAGGTAGGTTCGGTCGGCGGCGAGCGCGATGCGGTCGCGTGGACGCTGGATCGGGACTTCCAGCACTTCGCCAATGCGGGCGGCCGGGCCGTTGGTCATCATGACGATGCGGTCGGAAAGCAGCACGGCTTCATCGACGTCATGGGTGATCATGATCATCGTGTTCCCGAGGCGGGAATGGATCTCCATCACCGCATCCTGCAGGTGGGCGCGGGTCAGTGCATCGAGTGCGCCGAAAGGCTCGTCGAGCAGCAGGATCTTCGGTTCCATGGCGAGCGCGCGGGCAATGCCGACACGCTGCTTCATGCCGCCGGAGATTTCCGCCGGGCGCTTGTCCTTGGCGTGGCCCATCTGGACGAGATCCAGATTGCGCATCACCCAGTCATGCTTTTCCGCCTTGCTCTTCCTGTTGGCGAAGACTTTGGACACGGCGAGGTTGACGTTTTCATAGACGGTCAGCCAAGGCAGAAGCGAGTGGTTCTGGAAAACGACGGCGCGTTCCGGGCCGGGGGCGTTGACCTCGACGTTTTCGAGCAGGACGGCACCCGACGAGACCTTAGTCAGGCCGGCGATCAGGTTCAGCAGCGTGGACTTGCCGCAGCCGGAATGGCCGATGATCGAGACGAACTCCCCCTTTTCGATGGTCAGGCTGACGTCTTTCAGAACCTCGGTCGTCTGGCCGCCACGTTCGAAGCTTTTGTCGATATGGTCGATCTTGAGATAGGCGCTCATGGGTCTCGTCTCCTCAGTTCTTCGCGGTGCCGCGGGTGATGACACTGCCGAGGAGGGCGACGAGCTTGTCGAGGACAAAGCCGGTCACGCCGATGTAAGCGAGCGCCACGATGATGTCGGAGAGACGCGAGGAGTTCCAGGCATCCCAGATGAAGAAGCCGATGCCGACGCCGCCGGTGAGCATTTCTGCCGCCACGATGGCGAGCCAGGACAGGCCGATGCCGATGCGCAGGCCGGTGAAGATGTATGGGGCTGCGGCCGGCACCATGATGCGGATGAAGAATTCCAGCGGGTTGAGGCGCAGCACCCGGGCGATGTTGCGATAGTCGTCCGGAATGTTGCGCACACCGACGGCGGTGTTGATGATCACAGGCCAGATCGAGGTGATGAAGATCACGAAGATCGCGGAGGGATTGGAATTCTGGAAGGCGGCCAGTGACAGCGGCAGCCAGGCGAGCGGCGGCACGGTGCGCAGGATCTGGAAGATCGGATCGAGGCCACGCATGGCCCAGACCGACTGGCCAACCACGGCGCCGAGGAAGACGCCGACGATGGCTGCAAGGCCGAAGCCAATTGCCACACGTTGCAGCGAGGTCAGCACGCGCCAGGCAAGGCCGATATCCTGCGAGCCATAGTCGAAGAAGGGAAAGGCGATCAGGTCGTAGCTGTCGATCCAGACCTGGGAGGGTGGCGGCAGGGTCGCGCCGGGATGCGAGCAAGCAATCTGCCAGATGGCCAGAAGTGCGATCAACACCACGAGCGGCGGAAGGACGTTACGACAGACGTTGGTTCCGACACGCTGGATATTGAGCTTGCGGGCCGGGCGTTGCGCCATCATGACGACTGTCACGCTTTTGTCGGTTGCCTTCGGGGCCGCCGCTGCCGGTGTCGCCGTCTGGTCTGCCTTGCGGGCTGTTGCGGTCATTCTCTGATCCTCTCGGGTGGTCATTTGTTGGCAGCGGCACCCTCCCCTTGAGGGGGAGGGTCGGACCGCAGGTCCGGGGTGGGGTGACGTTCGAGTGCGCCAAGGCCACCCCCACCCGCGCGTTCCGCGCGACCTCCCCCTTCAAGGGGAGGTAAGTTCGTCTGCGTCTGCCCCTAAGACGTGGCCTTGATCGACAGGCTGTCGAGATAGGCTTTCGGGTTTTCCGGATCGAAGACCTTGCCGTCGAAGAAGGTTTCGACGCCGCGCGATGTCGAGGCCGGGATATCGGCCGCGGCCACGCCCAGGTCCTTGGCGGCTTCGCGCCAGATGTCCTCGCGGTTGACCTTGTCGACGAGGCCCTTGAGGTCGTCGTCAGCCTTGAACTTGCCCCAGCGGACATTCTCGGTGAGGAACCAGAGGTCATGGCTCTTGAACGGATAGGAAGCTTGGCCCTGCCAGAACTTCATCTGCAGGCCGGTGTTTTCGGCAATGCGGCCGTTGCCGTAGTTGATATTGCCCTTCAGGCGGCCGAGCACGTCCTTCGGCGGCACGTTGAACCACTGGCGCTTGCCGAGAATGGTGGCCATTTCGTCCTTGTTGTCCATGCTGTCGGCCCACATCTGGGCTTCCATGACGGCCATCATCAGGGCCTTGGCGGCTACCGGATTCTGTTCGATCCATTCCGTGCGCAGGCCGAGCGCTTTTTCCGGGTGCCCCTTCCAGATTTCGCCGGTGGTACAGGCGGTGAAGCCGATGCCCTGGTTGACGAGCTGCTCGTTCCACGGCTCGCCGACGCAAAAAGCGTCCATGTTGCCGACCTTCATGTTGGCGACCATCTGCGGTGGGGGCACGACGATGGTGGAGACATCCTTGTCCGGGTCGATGCCGCCGGCTGCCAGCCAGTAGCGGATCCAGAGATCATGCGTGCCGCCGGGGAAAGTCATCGCGACCTTGATTTCCTTGCCTTCGGCCTTCTTGGCGGCGAAGGCGTCCTTCAGCTTGGAGGCGTCGAGGCCGACGCCGGTACCGGCGTATTCCTGCGCGACCGAGATGGCCTGGCTGTCGAGATTGAGGCGGGAAACGATGGACATCGGCACCGGAACATTGTTCTGAGTCACCTTGCCGGTCTGCATCAGATAGGGCATCGGGGTCAGGATGTGCGCGCCATCAATACCGTTTGCGGCTCCGCCGAGCACCAGGTTATCGCGCGTGGCGCCCCAGGATGCCTGCTTCAGAACCTCGACATCCGGCAGGCCATGCTTTTCGAACAGCCCCTTTTCCTTGGCGATGATCAGGGCTGCGGCGTCGGTGAGGGCGATGAAGCCGAGCTTCAGTCCCGTGACTTCCGGGCCGGCACCGGCAGCAAAGGCGCCGGAGGGGAAGGCGGAGCGGACCGCGCTGACCAAGGCGGCCGCAGCGGTGGTCTTTAGGATATTGCGGCGGCTGATGCCCATTCCTGTAGTCTTCGTCATTGTACGTGTCCCTCTGGTGGTGACGGAGATCCGGAAAAACAAAAAAAGCCGCTCGGATTTTGCGTCCACGGGATAGGAGGAATCCCGGAATGCAAGACCAAGCGACTTCGATGTCTCTGGTGAACGCTTTTGCGCTCTTGTTCGCCCGGTCGCCGTTGACCGGATGAGAATAGCGAAGCAAGCGGCGTGCCAGTTTGTGGTTGCGACGATTTAGTGTTTGTTTTTATTTCGCAAAATTATCCTGGAGGGGGAGATTGCGATGTTCTGCTTATCTGCTGTGACTGCGTAAAACTTGGGCTATTGCTCGCAATGCACAAAAAACAGCGGCGCAGCTTTAAGCAGTGATGACTTAAAAATCATGCGGCGCGGAGGTCTGTGACTGGCGATTGCCAACCGGAAAAGCCTCGACATAGGCATTGATGTCGGCAGGATCGAATACCAGCGAGTCCATGAAAGTGTCGCCCGGTCGATTGCCTTCGATGCGGATGTCGGCATCTGTCGGGGCTGCGGCGTCGCCGAGTGCCTGACGGTAGATGTCCGGGCGGAAGGCGCCGGCCGCCTGTTTTCGACCCGCTTCGCTAAATTCGGTCTGCCCCCAGCGGATCATCTGGCTGTAGATCCAAAGCGCC
This sequence comes from Rhizobium sp. SL42, assembly GCF_021729845.1. NCBI lineage: Bacteria > Pseudomonadati > Pseudomonadota > Alphaproteobacteria > Hyphomicrobiales > Rhizobiaceae > Rhizobium > Rhizobium sp. SL42. The sequence continues at coordinate 78,075 of NZ_CP063397.1, read as the reverse complement.
TGGCTGGGGCGGGGATAGTTGGCGTTCTGGCGGTGGAAGACGAAATAGTCCGGGAGCAGGCGGCGATTGCCCTTGGCGTCCAGGCTGAATTCGCCGGCGAGCACACGCCGGATGATGCCGACGGGTGCGGCAATGTAACGGTTGTCCGCCAGGGTTTCTGCGAGCTGGTCGTGGTTGTCCGGATTGTCGCACCACCGGGCGGCACCATCCAGGGCTACAATCAGGCGGGCGACGGTGTCCTGGTTGGCTTCGGCCCAATCGGGACGCATGCCGACAACCTTTTCCGGCGCAGATGGCCAGATGTCCTGTTTGGCGGCGACAATGCGGCCGACTCCCCGCTCGGAGGCGACCATGTTCCATGGGGCGCCGACGCAGAAGCCGTCGATGGCGCCGGCGGCAAGCGCATCGGAGGTCAGCGGTGGTGGCACGACGACGAGCTTCACGTCACGGTCGGGATCAATGCCGCCGGCAGCGAGCCAGTAGCGGAACTCATAGTTGTGCGAGGAGAAGGGGTAGGTCATGCCGAGTGTCGGCGCCTGTTCTCCGCGCGCGCGCATGTCGGCTAGGACCGCAGCCAGCGCCGTGGCGTTTTCGAGCGCGGACGCATTCTCGCCAATGCCGGTCAGCGCGCGCATCCGCTCGAAAAGCCTCAGCGACAGGGTGATAGCGTTGCCGCCGCGACCAAGCGAGAAGGGGCTGATGGTCGGCGAGGGATTGGAGCCGAGGCCGAGCATCGAGGCGACGGGCATTGGGGAAAGCATGTGGGCGATGTCGAACTGCCGGAAGGCGAGGCGATCGCGGACGTTGGCCCAGGAGACGTCACGGACGAGGTCAAGCGTCAGACCCTCGCCGGCGGCAAAGCCGAATTCTGCGGCCGCGACAAGCACCGAAGCATCCATCAGCGGAATAAAGCCGGCGCGCAGAACGCGCTGTTGCCGGTCGGAGCCGATTGTCGGTGCGGCGAGGCCGCCGGCATCTCTCTGGCTGCGTGTCATGTCACTCACTCCGGTTCCTCCGGTGTCGGCTCCCGTATCGCATCACAGCAGGAGGCCTGCGGCTGTGACAATGCTCTGGGCAATGTCGGCCAGCCGCTTCTTCTCGTTCATCGCGGTCTGGCGAAGCAGGGCGAAAGCCTCTTCCTCGCTCAGGCCGCGCATCTTCATCAGGATGCCCTTGGCGCGTTCTATGACCTTTCGCTCCTCCAGCGCATTCCTCGCCTCAGTCAGTTCGCGCTGCAGGCGGCTGAAGGCGTTGAACCGGCTGACGGCCATGTCGAGGATGGCCTTGACGCGTTCCTTCTTCAGGCCGTCGACGATATAGGCCGATACACCTGCATCGACTGCGGCCTCGATCGAGGCCGTATCGGAGCGATCGACGAACATTGCAATCGGTCGCTCGACGGTACGGGTCAGTTGGAAGAGGTGTTCCATCATGTCGCGGTTGGGATTTTCGATATCGATGATGATCACGTCGGGGGCGAGCGTCTCGATGATCCGGGCAATGCCGTTGACCTCATGGACGACGGTGACGTGCATGTGGCCCGCCTCGCGCAATCCCTCCTCAATGATCGCCGCACGAACGGCGTTCTCATCGATCACGAGGATGGTCAGGTCGGTATTGCTCATGGAGGCATTGATGGCGCAGCGCAGCATGTTTGACAAGCTGCGCTGCACAAAACAAAAGCAAAAATAAAGATGGGTAAAATTTAGACGGATGCGCCTCGGGCATCGGCCCGTTCCCGCCAGAGGCTGGCATAGCTTGCCAGACCTTCAAGCTCACCGGAAACCGCATGCATGGGAACCTGGAGCTCCAGACCGGTGAGGAGGGCTGCGCCGATGGCAGTTCCTGTCGTTGCTTCCGAAGCAAAAACGTCTCGCTGCGTCAGATTGTGCAGGGCTTGGAGATAGAGTGCATTCTTGGCGAACGGCCCCTCGACGATCACGGGGCCTGCCGCTCCGATCAGCTCCAGGCAGGTCACCGTCATCATGGCTTCATAGAGGCTTGCCGCGACGCGACGCTCGGCCGGATTTTCCGGTTCGAGGATCCATTCTGCCTTGCTGTCCGGATAAGGTCCCGTCTTTTCAACCACGCTCGGCAACAGCAGCAGGCCTTTCTTCAGCACAGAGCGCAGGGCCAATGCCTCTTCTTCCGATGTCGATGACGGGAGGTCGCGTGTCAGGATGTCCCATTCGCGGCCTCCCATATAGCGCGCCGTTGGAACGGGACTGCCATAGGCATCGACATTGACAAGGTTGTCGCGGTTTGGGTCGAGATGATCCGGCTTGGCGCCAACGCCAAAGCTGATGACCCATGTGCCGGTTGAAATGACGGAACAGGGCGAACCGAAACCGAGCAGGTGCGGCAGCAGCGAGGCATTGGAATCGTGGATGCCGCAATAGACAGGCACGGGCCTTGTCAGGCCCAGGCGTCCCGCTAGTTCCGGCTTGATGGCGCCGAGCGCATCGAAGGCGGAGCGGACCGGAGCAAGTTGCTTTCGGATGCCGAGGCGATCGACCAGACTGGAATAGCTTGCCGCGAAGGGTTGCCACAGGTCCGTGTGGCAGCCAAGCGAGGTTCCCTCATTGGCCGCGACGCCGGTCAGGCGATAGGCCCAGTATTGCGGGTAGACAAGAATGGTGGCGACCCGGGCAAAATCGGCCGAAAACGCCGTCTGCTGATAGTGCAGCTGTGCGCCGACATTCAGGCCGCCGGCGAGCTTCGGCGAAAAGGTCTCAGCAAAATCCGGTCGCAGGGCCGCGTAGGCGGACTGGATATCCTGCGGATAGAGATGCTCGTAGTCGAGAACCGGCAGGGCAAGCGCGCCGCTTTCATCCAGCAGGGCGGCACAGGCGCCATGCGTGGTGATGGACAGTGCGTCGAAGCCCGGCTCCCTGGCGAACTCCGTCAGTGTTTCGAGAATGAAACGCCAGAGCGCCTCGATGTCGAAATGCGGATAGGGCGGGCCGGCAAGCACCGTATTTGCGGTTTTGCGAACCGCGATCTCGGCACCGGTCGCCGCATCGACGACAACCAGCTTTGCGTTGGTCTTGCCGATGTCGATGACAGCAACATGCGGATAGTTCGGCCGCTCGTTTGACGTGGTCATGGCAGATGAAAAACCGTGACCAGATCCTGGGCGACAGGCGAATTGTCGGGGTTGGATGCCATGATATCCGCCATATGCGCCCACCAGCGTTTCATCACCGGGTGGTCGGGTAGTGCTGCCATCTTGTGATCGAGCGGGCGGGTCAGCACGCCGAACAGCGTGTTGGTCTCCGGATCGAGGTGGATGGAGTAGTCGCTGACGCCAGCGTCATGCAGGAGATCAACCAGGTCCGGCCAGATCTCGTCATGCCGCTTGCGGTATTCGGCCTCCATGCCGGGATTGAGCTTCATCTTGAAGGCATGTTTCTCAAGCTGGGCCATCAGGCTTTCCTTGCATTCTTGATCCGGCGCGCGACGATCGGCAGCGCGATGGTGATGATCAGGAGCAGGCCGATGAAGATCGACATGACGATACCGGGTACATTGAGCAGACCAAGGCCGAAGGTGACGAGGCCCATGACGAAGGCGGCGATGACGACGCCGACGATGGTGCCGGCACCGCCAAGGATGGAGACGCCGCCGAGCACAACCATCGTGACGACTTCCAGTTCCCAGCCTTGCGCGATCGATGGGCGGGTGGAGCCGAGGCGCGAGGTGAGGCAGACGGCGGCGATGCCGCTCATCAGGCCGGTCAGCAGGAAGAGGATGAATTTCACCCGTTCGACCGGAATGCCCGAGAAACGGGCGGCCAGCGGGTTGTTGCCGATGACATAGACGTGGCGGCCGAAATTGGTCCTGTGCAACAGGATGCCGAAGGCCAGCGCCATGGCCAGGAACAGGACGAATTCGAAGGAGAAGACCCAGAAAACATAGCCCTGGCCGAAATAGGCGAAGTCGGACGGGTATTTGCCAAAAGCCTGGTCGCCGAGCACGACATAGGAAATGCCGCGGAACAGGCTCATCGTGCCGATGGTGACGACGATCGAGGGCAGGCGCAGGACCGCAACGAGAAAACCATTGAAGGCGCCGCATGCCAGACCCGTGGTGATGCCGATGGCAACGAGGCCCGGCGTGCTCACACCCATCTGCACGGCATAGCCCATGGCAGTCGAGGCCAACGCGATGATGGCCGCGACCGAGAGATCAATTTCACCGGCGATGATCAGCAGCGCCATGGCAAAGGCGATCATGGCCTTTTCGGTGAAGTTGAAAGTCGCGTCCGACAGGTTCCAGGCATCGAGGAAATAGGGTGATGCGAGCGAATTGGCGATAAAGATCAGGACGGCGACGCCAAAGAGCAGCACTTCCCAGCTTGCCAGGACGCGGCGGATGGGTGTTCCCAGGCGATCGGGGATGACGCGCTTTTCGCGCGGTTCGATATGGGTGGTGCTCATGCCGTCACCTCGGACTTGGGCGCGCGATCGCGCAGGATGATACGGCCCTTCTTGCGCTCGGCGCGGGCATTGAAGACGACGGCAAGGACGATCACGATGCCGGAGATCGCCATTTGCGCGAAAGGCGAGATGCCGATGACCGGCAGCGCATTCTTGATGACGCCGAGGAAGAGGGCGCCGAGCACGGTTCCGATGACGGTGCCGATACCGCCGGCAATCGAGATGCCGCCGATGACATTGGCCGCGACGCTATCCAGTTCGAAGCCGCCTGCGATATCGACATAGGCGACGGCGTAACGCGAGACCCAGAGATAACCGGAGAGGCCGGCAAGCGCGCCGGAGAGAACGAAGGCCAGGAACCGGGCGCGGCCGACATCGATGCCGGCATAGACGGCGGCGACCGGGTTGCCGCCGGCGGCATAGGTCGAGCGACCGAAGGTCGTGCGGGTCAGGATGAAGGAGACCAGGATGACGATGCTGATCGCGACCCAGGACAGGATGGGCAGGCCGAGCACCGTCATGCGGGGAAAGCCGAGGAAGTCCGGCTGCATCTGGTGGGCGTTGACCCAGGCACCGCCCGACAGCACGAAGGTCATGCCGCGATAGATGGTGAGCGTGCCGAGAGTGACCACAATCGGCGGGATCTGCAGAGCCCAGACGAGAAAGCCGTTGATGGCGCCAAGCGCCGCGCCAATGCCGATGGCCAGCACGATCAGCAGTGCCAGCGGCAGGCCGGGATAGGTGGCGTCCAGCATGGCGACGGCCATGCCGGTAAATGCAAGGTTGGCGGCCACCGAGAGATCGATCGACTTGGTCAGGATGACGACCATCTGGCCGAGCGCCAGGATGATCAGGATCGAAGTGTCGTTGAAGATATTGGCGAGATTGCCGGGCGAGGCGAAATTGTCGGCGCGGGTCGAGAAGCCGAGGATCATCCCTACGATGATCAAACCCAGCAACAATTCGCGGTTTTTAAGCAGATTTTGCATGACGTGATCCTTACGCATTGCCAGTCGCGGCACGCACCAGCGTTTCTGCCGTCAGCCCTTCGCGTTCATATATGCCGGCGGACAGGCCTTCGCGCATGACCATGACGCGGTCCGACATGCCGAGAATTTCCGGCAGTTCGGACGAGATCATGATGATCGACAGGCCTTCGCCGGCGAGTTCGGAAATGAAGCCGTGCACGGCGGCCTTGGAGCCGATGTCGATGCCCTTGGTCGGTTCGTCGAGAATGATGACCTTGGGGGCGGTTGCCAGCCACTTGCCAATGACGACCTTCTGCTGGTTGCCGCCTGACAGCGTGCCAACTGGAACGGAGAGCGCGGCTGCGCGGAGATCGAGGCGCTCAGCATATTTGCGGGCGAGCTTCAACTCGTTGGCGGCCTTCAGGAAGCCGGACACCGAGGTGCGGATGAGCGAGGGCAGCGACATGTTCTGGTAGATCGGCATTTCGAGCGCAAGACCATGGCGGCCGCGCTCTTCCGGAACGTAGACGATGCCGGCGGCGATCGCATCGGCCGGAGAGTTGATGCTGATCGGCTTGCCCTCAAGCGACAGCGTGCCGGAGGCGGGGCGGGTGATGCCAAACAGGGACTGACAGAGCTCGGAACGGCCAGCGCCGATCAGGCCATAGACACCCAGGATTTCGCCCTTCTTCAGGTCGAAGGAGATGTTGCGGAATTCCGTTTCGTGGCTGTAGCCCTGAACGGACAGAACCGAGGAACCGATCACGGCCGGCGTCTTGGGGAAGACGTCATGCACGTCGCGTCCGACCATCAGGCGGACGATTTCGCCCTGCGGAGTGGACTTCAGAACACCTGACCCAACCATGCGTCCGTCGCGGAAGACGGCGTAGTTGTCGGCGATTTCGTAGAGTTCGTCGAACTTGTGGCTGATGAAAAGGATGGCCTTGCCTTGGCGCTTCAAGCCTTCGACGATGCGGAAGAGGTCGTCGATCTCCTTGCGGGACAGGGCGGCCGTCGGCTCGTCCATGATGACGATGCGGGCTTCGACGGACAGAGCACGGGCGATCGCGACCAGATGGCGCTGGGCGATGGAGAAATCCTTCAGCTTGGTTGTCGGATCGATGTCGCTTTCCAGCGCCTGCATCAGCGTGCGGGAGCGTTCGTTGATCTGGCGCCAGTCGATCAGGCCTAGCCGTGTTTTCGGCGCATGGCCGAGGAAGATGTTTTCCCCGACAGTTAATTCGTCGAACAGGACCGTTTCCTGGTGAATGGCGGTGACGCCGGCGTTGATTGCGTCCTGGGCATTGGTGAATGCGGTCGGTCTGCCGTCGATCAGGATCTCGCCCTCATTGGGGCGATAGATGCCGGTCAGGATCTTGACCAGGGTTGACTTGCCGGCACCGTTTTCGCCGATCAGGGCGGTGACCTTGCCGGGATAAAGCGCAATGTTGACGCCATCGAGCGCCTTTACGCCCGGAAAGATCTGCGAGATGCCGCGCATCTCCAGAATGGGCATGTCGGCGGGCTCGGCATTCGTGCCGACTTTTGAAGCTTGAACGGTCATCATTCCGTGCACCAGAAAATGGGAGAAGTCCCGGCGGCTTGCGCCGCCGGGTGGCATGCAGTCCGGAAATCAGAAGATCTTCGAGAACTGGTCGATGTTCGAGGCGTCGTAGACGAAGGGATCGGCCATCGCGGCTTCGCCATTGTCGCCGATCTTGATCTTGCCCATGCGGCCAGCTTCGATTTCCGAGCCCGGTGCGCCGTCGGTGTCACCCTTTACCAGATGATACGAGATCTGGGCTGCCGAGTAACCGAGGTCGATCGGGTTCCAGATCGCGAATTCCTTGGTCGCGCCGGACTTGATGGCGCCGGCCATTTCGGACGGCAGGCCGAGGCCAGTCACATAGACCTGACCGATCTTGCCGGCATCCTTGACGGCCTGCGAGGCGGCGAGAACGCCGACGGTGGTCGGAGCGACGATGACCTTGACGTTCGGCTGCGAGGTCAGGAGGCCCTGGGCTTCGCGGTAGCTCTTGTCTGCGAGGTCGTCACCGTAGACGGTGGTGGCAAGGTTGAGGCCGGGGAAGTCCTTGAGCTGCTTCTTCATTTCCTCGATCCAGATGTTCTGGTTGGTCGAGGTCGTGGTGGCCGACAGGATGGCGAAGTCGCCCTTGCCGCCTTCGAGGTGGTTGGCGGCGAGCTGCAGGCACATCTTGCCGATCAGTTCGTTCGACGACGGGTTCAGGTGCATGATGCGGCCTTCGGCTGCAACGCCCGAATCCCACGAAATCACCTTGATGCCGCGCTGGGCAGCCTTCTTGAGTGCCGGAACAACGGCGTCCGGATCGTTCGCCGAGATCGCGATGGCATCGACGCCCTGGGCGATCAGCGAGTTGATGACTTCGATCTGGCCTTCAGCCGTGGTCGAGGTCGGGCCGGTATAGATGATCTCGACGCCGCCGAGTTCCTTGGCGGCTTCTTCCGCACCCTTGTTGGCAGCTTCGAAGAAGCCGTTGCCGAGCGACTTGACGACCAGAGCGATCTTCATGTCGGCAGCCTGTACGGCCGAGCCCATGGAGGCGATGGCAAAAACCACGCCCGCCAGCAATGTCTTAGACAGTTTCATATTTTTCCTCCCAGGTTGATGAACTGCTGAACTCCTCCTCGCCAGCCGCTGAAAAAGTCAGGCGACTGACGTGGTATCCTCCTTTTCCGATGAAGCCAGCGGCTTCACCGTAATCAGCTTGATGCCGGCGTCGGTGACCATGTTGGCCGCCTCGTCGGAAATCTTGTCGTCGGTGATGATGGTCGAGACCTTGTCGAGCGGGCAGAGGATCAGGCTCGAGCGCTTGGCGAACTTGCTGCTATCGACCATGACGATCAGCTCTTCCGCCTGGCGAACCAGTTTCTGCTCGCTCTGGATGACCAGGGCATCGGATTCCATCACGCCGAGGGCGTTGATGCCTTGCGCGCCAATAAAGATGCGGCGGGCGTAGAAATTCCGGATTGCGTCGTTTTCGAAAGGCGACAGGATCAGGCTCTGGTCGCGGTATATCGCGCCGCCAGGCACCGAGACATTGCATTTCGAGTGTTTGACCAGATGTTCGGCAATGGCGAAGGAATTGGTCATCACCTGCAGCCGGCGGGCCGACATGAAATGCACCATCTGGAATGTCGTGGTGCCGCCATTGATGATGACGGAATCACCTTCCTCGCACAATTCGACGGCGGCGCGCGCAATTGCGCGTTTCTTGTCGATGTTGACTGATTCGGAAACTCGGAAGGGGCGCGCGGCCAGATTGCCCAGCTGCGGCGGATGCACGGCCTCGGCGCCGCCGCGGACGCGGCGAAGCTTTCCCTGCACATGCAGAGAAGCGATGTCCCGCCGGATCGTGGCTTCTGATGCCTCGGTCAGTTCAGCGATATCCTGCACCGTGACAACCGGCTTTTCCTGGATCGCGCTTAGTATGATGCGATGGCGTTCGCGTTCGTGCATGGGGCTCCTCCTGATCCTGATTTATTCGGATTGTTTTTAACCTGTCAATCAGAAACGATCAAAAAAGATAATATTGCACCGCACAATGAAAACTAATGATCGAAATTGATTGACAATCGGCGATCTGATGCGCGATACCCTTCGACAAGAAGGAGATGGGTCCGTGTGTTTCGGCCCATGAACAACTACCTGGGAGGATGTCATGACGGGCCAAACCCGCCTTCTCGATAATCGTTGGGACGATGCTTATGCTGCCAAGCTGGATGAGCCGGGCAAGCTGCTTTATCGCTCGAATCTGCTCGGTGCCGACAAGCGCATCACCAATTATGGCGGCGGCAACACCTCTGCAAAGGTCATGGAAACCGATCCGCTGACCGGCGAAACGGTCAAGGTTCTATGGGTCAAGGGCTCGGGCGGTGACGTCGGGACGATCAAGCTCGATGGCTTCTCCACCCTCTACCAAGACAAACTCGAAGCCTTGAAGGGCATCTACAAGGGCGTGGCAGACGAAGACCGCATGGTCGGCTTCCTGCCCCATTGCACCTTCAACCTGAATCCGCGTGCAGCCTCGATCGATACGCCGCTGCATGGTTTCGTGCCGTTCACGCATGTCGATCACATGCATCCGGACGCGATCATCGCGATTGCGGCCTCCAAGAATTCCAAGGAACTGACAAGCAAGATCTTTGGCGCCGATATCGGCTGGTTGCCCTGGCGCCGTCCGGGCTTCCAGCTCGGTCTCGATCTCGAAGCCTTCGTCAAGGCGAACCCGACGGCCAAGGGCGTCGTGCTCGAAAGCCACGGTCTCTTCACCTGGGCGAATGACGCCAAGGATTGTTACCTGCTGACGCTCGACATCATCAACAAGGCGATCGAGTGGTTTGCCAAGGAAACCGAAGGCAAGGTGATCTTCGGCGGTGCGGTCTCCAAGAGCCTGCCGGTTGCCGAGCGCCGCGCCATCGCGGCAAAGCTGATGCCGGAAATTCGCGGCCGGATCGGCAAGGCGGAGCGCAAGCTCGGTCATTTCGACGATCAGGATGCCGTGCTCGAATTCGTCAATTCCAAGCAGCTTCAGCCGCTTGGCGCGCTCGGCACGTCCTGCCCCGACCATTTCCTGCGCACCAAGATCCGTCCGCTGATCGTCGATTTCGATCCGGCCAAGCCGGATGTCGATGCCGTTCTTGCCGGTCTCGACAAGGCGCTTGAGGACTACCGTGCCGACTACACGCGCTATTATGAAGCCTGCAAGCACGACAACTCGCCGAAGATCCGCGATCCCAATCCGGTGATCTTCCTGGTGCCGGGCGTCGGCATGCTGTCCTTTGCCAAGGACAAGGCGACGGCCCGCATCGCCGGCGAGTTCTATGTGAATGCGATCAACGTGATGAAGGGTGCCTCAACGGTTTCCGAATATCAGGGCCTGCCGGAACAGGAAGCCTTCGACATAGAATACTGGCTGTTGGAAGAAGCAAAGCTCCAGCGAATGCCGAAGCCGAAGAGCCTGGCCGGCAAGGTCGCCTTCGTCACCGGCGGCGCCGGCGGCATCGGCCGCGCCACGGCCGAACGGCTGGTCGCAGAAGGTGCCTGCGTCGTGCTGGCGGATATCGATGCCAAGGCGCTCGCGGATACGACGGCGGATTTTTCCAAGCGCCATGGCGGCGATGCGGTGCGTTCGGTTCAGCTCGACGTGACCAAGGAAGACGCGGTCCTGCAGTCCTTCCTCGAAGCGTCTGTCGAATTCGGCGGCGTCGACATTCTCGTCTCGAATGCCGGCATTGCCTCCTCGGCACCCGTCGAAGATACGACGCTTGCCATGTGGAACAAGAATATCGACATTCTCGCGACCGGCTATTTCCTCGTGTCGCGTGAAGCCTTCCGCCTGTTCCGGCGTCAGGCGCTTGGCGGCAATGTCGTCTTCGTCGCGTCGAAGAACGGCCTTGCCTCGTCGCCGAATGCCTCGGCCTACTGCACCGCGAAGGCTGCCGAAATCCATCTCGCTCGGTGCCTGGCGCTAGAAGGGGCGGATGCCGGCATTCGCGTGAACACCGTCAACCCTGATGCGGTTCTGCGCGGCTCGAAGATCTGGAATGGCGAATGGCGTGAACAGCGCGCGGCGTCCTCGAAGATCGAGGTGGACGATCTCGAGGAGCATTACCGCAAGCGTTCGATGCTGAAGCTCAACGTCTTCCCGGAAGATATCGCTGAAGCGATCTACTTCCTGGCGTCCGATCTTTCGGCCAAGTCGACCGGCAACATCATCAATGTCGATGCCGGCAACGCCCAGAGCTTTACCCGTTAAGCTATCCTCCCAAGTCCCGCAGCGGCGCAAATGCCGTTGCGGGGCCGTGCTTACTTCCTCAGGATGACCCAGATTGCGTGGATGACGCCCGGTACATAGCCGCACAGCGTCAGCAGGATGTTCAGCCAGAAATGCAGGCCGATGCCGACCTGGAGGAAGACGCCGACCGGCGGCAGGATGATGGAAAGCAGAATGCGTAGAACGTCCATGATGACTCCGGTTCTCTGGATTGGTTCAGTTAAACGCGGATGGAACAAAATCGTTCGCGTGAGGAGGAAGAAACAATGACGGATAGCAAGATTTCTAGCGATTTCATCGCCGAAGATAATGACAAGCGCGCAGCTGCGCTCAAATCCGACTACGCGGCACTCGGCGAGAAGCTGGCGCGCAGCAATATCGACATCAACGCCATCACCGACAAGGTTGCCGAATTCTTCGTCGCCGTTCCGTCCTGGGGCGTGGGCACCGGTGGAACGCGCTTTGCCCGCTTTCCGGGGCTTGGCGAACCGCGCAACATCTTCGACAAGCTCGATGACTGCTCTGTCATCAACGAGCTGACGCGCGCGACACCGACAGTTTCGCTGCATATACCGTGGGACAAAACGGATCCTAAGGAACTGAAGGCCAAGGGCGACCAGCTCGGTCTCGGCTTCGACGCGATGAATTCCAACACGTTCTCGGATGCGCCGGACCAGGCGAACTCCTACAAATACGGCTCGCTCAGCCATGTGGACGCGGCGACCCGCGCACAGGCTGTCGAACACAATATCGAATGCATCGAGATCGGCAGTGCGATCGGATCGAAGGCGCTGACGGTGTGGATCGGCGACGGCTCGAACTTCCCCGGACAGAGCAATTTCACCCGCCAGTTCGAGCGTTATCTCGCCTCGATGGCGGATATCTACAAGGCGTTGCCGGATGACTGGCGGCTGTTTTCCGAGCACAAGATGTACGAGCCGGCCTTCTATTCGACGGTGGTGCAGGATTGGGGCACGAATTTCCTGATTGCCCAGACACTGGGCCCGAAGGCTTTCTGCCTGGTCGATCTCGGCCATCATGCGCCCAACACCAATATCGAGATGATCGTGGCCCGCCTGATTCAGTTCGAAAAGCTTGGCGGCTTCCATTTCAACGATTCGAAATATGGCGACGACGATCTCGATGCCGGTTCGGTCGAGCCCTACCGTCTGTTCCTCGTGTTCAACGAGCTGGTCGATGCCGAGTATCGCGGCGTCAAGGGTTTCCATCCGGCGCATATGATCGACCAGAGCCATAATGTGACAGATCCGATCGAAAGCCTGATCTCCAGCGCAAACGAAATCCGCCGCGCCTATGCCCAGGCGCTGCTGGTCGATCGTGCGGCGCTTACCGGCTATCAGGACGGCAATGATGCGCTGATGGCGACCGAGACGCTGAAGCGCGCCTATCGCACCGATGTCGAGGCGATCCTTGCCGAAGCGCGTCGTCGTACCGGTGGTGCGATCGACCCGATCGCGGCCTATCGTGGCAGCGGCTACCGTGCCAAGGTCGCGGCCGAGCGGCCGGCGGTCAAGGGCGGCTCCGGCGGTATCGTCTGATCCTTCCAAACATTCACGGCAAATGAAAACGCCCGGACCGTGAGGTCCGGGCGTTCGCTCTTGGATGTTTCTCCCGACGCGCTTGTCGCGTTCTTTTATTCTTCGCGCTGGCCGGTGAGGCTCAACAGCATCTGGAACAGGTTGACGAAGTTCAGGTAGAGCGAAAGTGCGCCGAAGACGGCGAGCTTCTGCTGGCTTTCCTGGTCGACGTTCTCTGCATACTGTTCCTTGATGTTCTGCGTGTCGTAGGCGGTCAGGCCAACGAAGACGACGACGCCGATGACCGATACTGCGAACTGCAGGGCGCTCGAGCCGAGGAAGATGTTGACGACCGAGGCGATCACAATACCGATCAGGCCCATCATCAGGAACGAACCCATCTTCGCCAGATCACGCTTGGTCGTGTAACCATAAAGGCTGGTTGCGCCGAACATGGTGGCGGTGATGAAGAAGGTGCGTGCGATCGATGCGCCGGTGAAGACCAGGAACACCGATGCCAGCGAGAGGCCCATCACTGCGCAGAAGGCCCAGAAGGCCATCTGGGCGCTCGATGCCGACATCGTCTGGATGCGGAACGAGAAGAAGAAGACGAAGGCAAGCGGTGCCAGCATCACGACCCATTTCAAAGGGGACGAGAAGATCGGCACATAGAGGGCTGGCGTCGAGCCGACGAAGTAGGCGACCAGGCCGGTGATGGCCAGGCCAAGACCCATGTAGTTGTAGACGCGCAGCATGTGCTGGCGCAGGCCCTCGTCGAAGAGGGCCGCAGATTGTGCCTGGCTACCGTAGCCGAAGCGGTTCTGGATAGGATCCATAGTCAAGTTCCTCCTTGGTGAGTTCAGTAAAGGGTGCGAGCGAGTTTGCGGGCTTTGTCGGCCAGCGCATCCGCATTCGGGGTTTCGGAAATCAGTGCGTAGGCGACTTCGCCGATCTGCCAATAGGCTGCCTGCGTTTCACCTTCCTGGCGCATCAATACTTGCTGCACGGCGAAGGTGCCTGGGCGAACGGCAAAAAGAGACAGACGCTCGCCCTTGCCTGCCTCGACTTCGAGTTCAACGCTCGGTCCGTAGGTCGAGGGGAAAATCTGCGCATCCCGGATCGACCAGTGCGCCGGCATCTCTGGCAATACGATCGCTGTTGCCGATCGGATATCCGCCGGGTCGAAGGAGCCTGCCTCCGACTGCGATGGCATCTGTTCGCGCAGTTCCGCCGTCTGGTGGGCGCGAATGGCTTCCTCGACAAAGGCAGGCGGCGGCACGGATGCCACGACCTCACCGACGCCTAGCGGCGCGATCCAGCCATGGGCGGCCCATCCGGCGCCGACGAAGAGCGTTATCATCGCGGCACGGCGAAACAGGTCCAAGGTGCGGCGGCGGCTGAACGCTCTTTCCAGCATTCGAGCGGCGTCACGGGTCTCGATCTTGCTGACGCTCGGGAGGCCGGCAAGAGACAAGCGCAGTTCGTCGCGAACCCGGAGGTCGGCCATGACCTGGGCCGCCACTTCCGGGCGCTCCGACAGATAGGCTTCCACTTCGATACGGCGCCCGACATTGAGCTGATCATCGACATAGGCGTGAAGGTCGGCTTCGATTACGGGATCATTGCTGGTCATCGGGGGGGCCTCCAACGATGCGTAGGTGGGTCACCGGAGCGATCCCTTGCTTGTCCTCAATTGCGCGAAGTCGCGCTCTGGCCCGTGAAATGCGTGACATCAGCGTTCCAACGGGAATGCCAAGCACGTTTGCGGCTTCCTGATAGGAAAGCTCTTCCATGGCCACAAGATGCAGGGCTTCACGCTGATCTTCCGGCAGAGCCAGAAACGCGTTTCGAACCTGTTTGAGCCGAACGGAATGCTCCTGTTCGGCCGGTATCGATTGTGCCACCAGATCCAGCGTTGCGGCATCGCGTCTCGCGGTGGCGCGCTTGTAGCGCAAACGGTCGATATGCGTGTTGTGCAGTACCGAAAGCAGCCAGTTGCGGAGATTGGCGCCTGTGCGGAAAGTCGACTGCTTTTCGAGCGCGCGTACCAGTGTGTCGTGCACCAGATCTTCTGCTTCATCCGGATCGCGCGCCAGAGACCGCGCATAGCGCCGCAAGGCTGCCAGCTGTCCGATCACGTTAAAAGGGTGCGTTCCGGGTTTCATGCCTGAGTATACGAACCCCGGATGGGATTTATTCCCTGATGACGAAAATTATTTGGGGTCGTTGGATGGTCAGCCGATCGCCCAGCCGAGACCGCGCAGCGCGCCATAGACCAGGCCGCCGGACGTTGCCAGGGCAATGATGCCAAGCGCCACCCCAAGCATGACGATCAAGCCATCCCGTTCCATCAGACCAAGGGCGATCATCACCAGAGCCGCAACCGGCAGGAAGTTGCCGAATGGAATGGGCAAGGCGACCGCAATTGCCAGCAGGAAAACCGGGATACCAAGCAGCGACTGCGCCGTACGGCCGGCAAAATGGCGCATGCGGTCGCGGCGCAGGATCGTTTCAACCCGCGCCACCAGAGGGCCGGTGTAACGGACCACAAGGCTGATCACCTGTGCCGAAATACGCCGCCGACCGAGAAAGCGGGGCAACCAGATACGCTGGTAGCCGGCCATGATCTGTACGGCGATAATGGCCAGGCAGGTGCCAAAGACCATGCCGAAGGGACCGGGTATCGGGGTCAGCGCGGGTAGCGACAAAATCAGGATGGCGAAGGCGATGCTGGTTCGGCCCATGGCTGCCAGCAATTCGTCAAGGCTGACCGACCCCGCGGTATCCGCATGGATGACCAGCATCGCCAATCGCGAGGAAGCGACGCCGGGTTTGCGGTCATCGTTCGGGGACATGTCAGGGTCGCTCATCTCATTTCCTGCTTGTTTCGACGTGGGGACATGTAAGATCGGCAGACGTCAGGACAAGGCAAGGCGGGACGACTCTGTTGTGTTGTGTCGACGGCAGCTTCCGCTCCCCCCGGTCGCCAAGGGCGCATATCAGGCCCTGTTATATGCAACGGAACTCTTTGGCGGTCGCCGTGTTTTCTCAGGTGGCAACAGAGGAGATACACACCATGGCCGATGTTGAAGAAACAAAACATCGCAACGGACAACCGCCGACGACTAGCGGTCCGGTCGCAGGCCCGCAGGCGCATCTCGCCGAACAGAGCGGCAGGATCTCAGCCGATCGCGATCCTTCGCGCGAACACAAGGGGGCGGTCGTCGAGGATGAAAAGCGAACGAAAAGCAGTGGGCCCGTTGCGGGGCCGCATGCGCGCAAGGATTTGCAGGATGACATGAAGACGCCGGGGACCGGAGCATTGCCTGATTCCGGTGCTCGCGAAATGGATGTCGGTCCCGATTGATCGCAACCTCTTGCGGAATTTCGGTCCTGCAAGCAGGCCGGCGGGTCGCCGCCGGCCTGCTTCAGTCATGCGTATCTACCGATCAGATATTGTCGGCAACCGCTTCATGGGCCATTCGCGCCTCTTCCTCGCGTTCCCGTCTGTTGTAGCGGATCGAAGACCAGAGCGAGACACCGATCAAGGCGGCGCCGCCAAGGCCGGTGATCACTTCGGGGATATGCACCAGCGTCTGGAAATACATGATCACCGAGAGGATCAGGATGGCGTAGAAAGCGCCATGTTCCAGATAGCGGTATTCCGCCAATGTGCCCTTTTCCACCAGCATGATGGTCATCGAGCGCACATACATGGCGCCGATGCCAAGGCCGATGGCGATGACGAAGAGATTCTGCGTCAGGGCAAAGGCGCCGATCACGCCGTCGAAGGAGAAGCTTGCGTCGAGCACTTCGAGATAGATGAAGGCGCCGAGGCCTCCCTTGGCCGCTTCGCTCATGGCTTTCTGAGAGGCGTCCAGCAGGCCCCCCAAGACTTCAACGGCCAGGAACGTCACCAGGCCATAGATGGCCGAATAGACAAAAGTGGTCGCATCTTCGCCTTCCAGAAGATTGGAAAAGACGAGGATCAGGATCAGGACAAACGCGATTTCTATGCCCTTGATCGAGGCCGAGCGCGCCATGTGCTTTTCGATGACCTCTATCCAGTGCACGTCCTTCTCGTGATTGAAGAAGTAGGTCAGGCCGACCATCATCAGGAAGGTGCCGCCGAAGGCCGCGATCGGGAGGTGTGCGTCGTTCATGATGCGGGCATATTCGGCCGGCTCGCGGGCCGCCAGTATCACCGCTTCTATCGGGCCGATCTTTGCCGCGATGACCACGATGAGTAGCGGGAATACGATGCGCATGCCGAAGACGGCGATGATGATGCCCCAGGTCAGGAAGCGATGCTGCCAGACGGGCGTCATGTCTTTCAACTTGTTGGCATTGACGATCGCGTTGTCGAAAGACAGCGAGATTTCCAGAACGGCGAGCACCGCGCAGATAAAGAAGACGGTCGCCATGCCGCCGATGGTGCCGGTCGATTGCCAGCCCAGCACGCCACCCAGGACGAGGCCGAGGAACGTGACGATGAAGGCCCAGCGGAAATAACCCAGGGTGCTGGTGCCGCTATTGGGTGAGAGGGGAGCGTTCATACCACTATCTCCTTCGCGGGAGACAGGGATATGCACGAATAGGGGGGATGGACGTCGCGCAACGCATTAGGCGCACACGCAAAGAGCATGATCCAAGTGTTCATTTGTTTTGAATCCGCCGGCTTGTCTTGCTGGCGGTACCGACATCACGAGAGCGCCGTAAACTCTCGCCAGAGGGGCCCGGCACCAGGTTCGACGGCGACGAGAGTTGGGCTTCGTCGCGCAATGTCACTTGTCTGTGAATATGTATTAAACGTCAAGTGCTGCGGAGTTGGTGCGTATCGTGAGATTTTGGCGCCGACCACCCACAACGAACAATATCGTGAGCGATCGGTTAGATATAGACTGTGCTTTTCTGGCTGAGGTTGGAGGCTTCAGATGGGCGATGCGAAGATGTTCGACAGCACTCGTTTCCTCGAAGCCCAGGCGCCCGTACTGGAAGCCGTCAAGGCGGAGCTCGGCGCTGGACGAAAGCAAAGTCACTGGATGTGGTTCGTCTTTCCGCAATTGCGGGGACTTGGGCTTTCACCAACGTCGTTGCATTACGGTCTTGCCTCTGTCGCGGAGGCTCAAAGCTACCTCGCGGATGACCAGCTCGGGCCGCGGCTGGTTGATTGCACGAGGTTGGTGATGTCGATCGAGGGGCGCTCGCTACACGAGATTTTCGGCTCACCGGATGATCGCAAGTTCCAGTCCTGCATGACCTTGTTCTCACTTGCGGCGCCGGACGAACGTGGTTCTATATTTCGCCAGGCTCTTGATCGGTATTGCGGTGGCAGGCTTGATCACCGCACGCTGGAAATCCTGTCGCTTTAGAGCATTTTCGGCGAGAACGGAGTCGCCTTTAATGCTCTATCTCTTTGTTTTCACGCAATTCCGGACGCAAAACCGGTTCCCACTTTTGCTGGAGTTGCTCTAGAATTCGCCGATCTCGATCACCGGTCTTGATGCAAGACTGTTGCTGACGGTGCAGATCTCTTCGGCGCGATGGACTACAGCCGACTGTTGTTGTGGCGTGAGAGTGCCTTTGAAATGCATGTTGACGTGAAAGCGCGCAATACGGGAAGGCCCATCCTTTGCCTTGTCCCCCGTTACCCTGGCCACGACTTCACTGAGACTATCCGCCAGACCAAGCTCGCGCACTGCAATGCGTGCGCTCATGGTCAGACATGCGGCCAAGGCGGCGTGTAGCAGGTCAATGGGATTAAAGCCCGGTTGGGATGCCCCCGTGGCGATTTCGAGCGTACCGCCGGTGTCGGATACGAGGTGCGGGTAGCCGGTTCTGCCAAGTGTTGCGGTCGCACCGACCGGTCGCGTCTTCAGTCCTGACACCTGATCACTCCGAGTTTCGTCGTGACGTCAGGATAGAATGCCAGGAGCCGATGTCAAAACACGGATGCCGTTAGTCGGGTGGCGTTAGATCTCGTTTCCGATCCGGGCCGTTCCGGTCTCGCCGTTGTCTCTCGTCCACTTCAGCTGCGTGTCGTCGATCCGTTGCAGCTCGAAGCACATGGGCGCTCCCTTGTACCAGCTGGTGAACTGCTGGCAGAGGCGGTCGCCATCGATCCACCATTTCCCGGTGTCTTTCGGCTTGGCGAAGCGGCCAAGGCCCAAGGCTTCTCCAGTCCCGTCAACCTGTCCATTGGACCTGTAGTTCAGCGGAAATTCGCCGCCCATCGGTACGGCGAGATAGATACGCTTGCCGATGATGTCGTCGCGGATATCGGCTGCGGTGAAGCGCTCGTTGGCCAAGGCGCTGAAGGTGCCAAGCGTCAGGGCTGCGATTGTCATGATGGATGTTCTGATTGTGCCTTGCATCAGATGATCTCCCGTCCGAACCGGCTGCATGAAAACGTTACGCTTTCAGAACGGGGCTGGATCAGTCGCCTATGAGCGAATGAAGATATTGACGCTGGCTGCTCGACCATCGGCATCGATGACGGTCAGGGTGGATTGTCCGGTGCCTTCCGGTTGCCATGCGCCCGTGCG
This sequence comes from Rhizobium sp. SL42, assembly GCF_021729845.1. Classification (NCBI taxonomy): domain Bacteria; kingdom Pseudomonadati; phylum Pseudomonadota; class Alphaproteobacteria; order Hyphomicrobiales; family Rhizobiaceae; genus Rhizobium; species Rhizobium sp. SL42. The sequence goes on along the minus strand of NZ_CP063397.1, from coordinate 58,769 downwards.
GCGGCGCGTCGATGCTTCCATTGGCTTGCCATTGGCCAGCCAGCGAAAAGGTGCGCGTCCGGCCTGCATCTTGACGATCAGCGGTAGGAAAGCACCACTTGCATCCTTGCCGAGTTCGATCTGGGCGCCTTCCGGCGGATAGATGATCTGTGGCGGTCGCTCGCGGGTTGAGGTGGCAACCAGTCCGTTCGTCCCTGTCGAGAAGCGGCGCAGGCTGACCGGCAAGTCGGATTGGGCGAGGCGGGCTGCGCCAGCGGGTGCGCGGGGCAAGGGAGTGCCGGCAAGACCCGACTTGGCAAAGGCTTCAAAGAGAACCGGTGCGGCGGTGGCATAGCCGGAGATCCCGGGGACGGCGGCATTGTCGGGGCGGCCGATCCAGACGCCCAGGACGTATTTTCCGTCATAGCCGACCGACCAGGCGTCACGGTATCCGTAACTGGTGCCGGTCTTGTAGGCGATGCCGGCCGGTGGACTGCCGGCCGGCGGCAGGACGGCACCAAGGATGTCGGCAATATTCCACGCCGCCATCGGTTCGAACAGCGGCTGGTTTTCCAGCAAGGCGGGTTGCTCGCGGATCCCGTCGCCCAGTTGCACCGGCTGATCGCGATTGGCGAGACCGGCATAGAGCTGGACGAGGTCCTTCAAGGCAATGCCCACGCCGCCAAGGGCGATTGCCAAGCCGGGCGCCTCATTCGGCGGCAGCAGCGGCCTGACTTCCGCACGGCGCATGCGCACCATCAGTCGCGAGGGGCCGACACCGTCCAGCAGGCGCACGGCTGGAACGTTCAGCGACAATTGCAGGGCCTGGCGGATGCTGACGTCGCCCTGGTAGTGCATGTCGAAATTCTTGGGGCGGTAGCCGAAGAAATCTGCAGGGCGGTCTTCGACAATCGTTTCCTGCGCCACCAGACCTTGCTCGAAGGCTAGGCCGTAGATGAAGGGTTTCAATGTCGAGCCGGGCGAGCGCTGGGCGCGGGTCATGTCGATCCAGCCGGACCGGCTGGCGTCGAAATAGCTGGCGGCACCGACTTCGGCAACGATCTCGCCGGTGGTGGCGTCTGCCATCAGCAAAGCGAGCGAGACCTTCGGATCGAGTTCGCGGACCGCCTTGAGTGCCACCTGCTCAAGCTTGGCCTGAACGGGGCGCAGGATCGTCGTCTGGTGCCTTTCTGCCTGTGGCGCCTTGCGGCGCGCGGCTTCTGCGAGGTGAGCGGCAAAGGCCGGAAGTTGCCTGCGCTGTCGCGGCAGTTCGGCACTGGCGGCAAGGGCGATTTCATTTTGGTCGAGCGCCTTCGCATCGGCGGCTCGATCAAGGACACGTGCGCGGGCCTTCAAGGCCTGATCCGGGAAACGATCCGGTCGTCGGCGTTCGGGAAGTTGTGGCAGGGCGACAAGAAGTGCCGCTTCCGCTGTCGTCAGGCGTTTCGGCTCCTTGCCGAACCAGGCAAGGCTTGCGGCACGCACGCCCTCAAGGTTGCCGCCGTAGGGAGCGTGAGTCAGGTATAGATCGAGGATCTGCTGTTTCGACAGACGCCGTTCCAATTGCAGGGCGCGGGCAATCTGGATCACCTTTGCCGTCAGCGAGCGTTCGCGACGGGGCTCGATCAGGCGTGCGACCTGCATGGACAGCGTCGAGGCGCCGGATACGACCCGTCCATTGGTCAGCAATTGCCAGGCTGCGCGGCCGAGCGCCAACGGGTCCACGCCGGCATGGCTTTCGAAACGACGGTCCTCATAGGCAAGCAGCATCCGGATCAATGCAGGATCGACGTCTTCGGTTGTGGTCTTCAGTCGCCAGAGGCCATCCCGGGTGGCAAAGGCACGCAGCAATTCGCCGTTGCGATCGAGGATTTCGGTGGACACGAGGCGGGCCGTACCGATCGGTGGCGGATAGTAATGGTCGGCTGTGTCGAGCACGAAGAGGGCCATGGCCGTCATGCTGACGGTCATGGCCGCTGCTCCGATCAGGGCGCGCCAGCCGGGCATCACTCGGCCGCGGATACGCTCATGTTACCGGCCGCCGTGCGCGCCGACAACTGGGGGCGATACATGTCCTCGACCGAGGCCGCCGGGAGTGCGAATGTGCCTGGCGATACAGCGCGCACGACGTAAGCGAGGGTGATTTCGCTGTTGTCTTCGGCCTGGCGGTCCAGTGCCGCGACGAAGCGATCGCTGCGAAATTCGAGATGGGCAGCCTGGGTTTGCCCGATCCATTCGAAATTGGCGAGTGTTGCGCTGTCGACGAGACTTGGATTGTCGATCTCGAAACCTGCCGGCAGCAGGTCGGTGACCAGCAGCTGGGCCGGCCAGTCATCCGATTCCGTGACGGTCAGGACAACGACATAGCGCGCGTTCTGCTGTGTTTCGGTGATGTTGGCTTCCTCACCATCCAGCGTGTAGTAGGTTCGCGTGATGTCGAAGCCGTTTCCGCCCGCCGCCGGAGCCTCGAAGGGAGCCGCGACCGTGGTGATTGCGGCACTGACCGGATCATTGCTGCGGTTGGTCAGCGTCACCGGCGATTGCAGAAGCGCTTCACCCGGCATTGTCGCCGCATAGGCACCATCGCGGGCACCGCCGTTGACCTCAAGTTCCAGACCGGCGTCGTCCTGCTGCAGCGCGCGCGCCGCGAGCAACATCCAGGTTTGCTCCTGTGTGCTGAGTACCTGCTTCTCGTTCCATTCATCGGCCACGAGCTTGGCGAGGACAGGCACAACCGGCGGAACCGGACGGCTTTCAGCGGCAAGGGCCAGAACACCGGCGCTGTCGCGCAGCTGCGAGCCGTAGTCCGAGCGGACGAAGCTGACCTTGGAGATCCTCGCCTGTTCCGACATGCCGGCTGCTTCGAGGAAGGTGCTGCTGGAGCGCTCTGCGTCACCATAGAGCGACAATGCGGCGGCCAGATGCGCCTTGGACAAAGGGGTCGGGAAGTCCTGCAGCATCGTGTCGGCATAGTAGCGCAGGTCGCTCAATGACGCCTTACGATTGCGGGCCAGCACGTAGAGCGAATAGGCGATCTCGTTGCCCCGGCTCTTGATGTCTGTGTCATAGGCGATGCGGTTCTGCAGGTTCTGCAGTGCCTGAACCAGGGCTTCTTCCGGCACGTCGTACTTCTTTTCGCGGGCGCGGGTGAGGAAATCGGTGACATAGGCGTCGAGCCAGAGGCTTTCAGAGCCCGGTGCCCACAGGCCGAAGGAGCCGCTGGACGACTGGTAGGCGAGCACGCGGTAGATCGCATCCTGCACGCGCTTGCTGATCGCCTCGTCTTCCGGCAGGCCGGAAAGCTTGGCCAGTTCGTCGAAATAGAGCAGGGGCAGGGCACGGCTGGTCGTCTGCTCGGCGCAGCCATAGGGATAGCGGTCGAGTGCCATCAAGAGCGCCGGCACGTCGAAGCTGGCACGCGAGACGTTGAGGCTGACGGACGCACCCTGCAGGATGCTGTCGGCGAGCAGATCGCCGCTGACCGTCAGGCTCTGGCCGGGGGCAAGTGCCACGACCTGGCGCTCGGTGATCGGCAAGGTCGAGGGGCGTACGGTCAGGTCAAGCGACTGGCTGACGGCAACACCGTCGGCGCCGGACAGCGCAATGTCGAGCTGACCCTGTCCCGTGGTTGCCGCCGTCAGCGGGATGACCACGGTGCTGGTCTCGCCGGCAGTCAGCGCAATCTGTTGCGTCGCCCCGGATGGATCAACTTCGACGGCGTCGTTGCTGCTGATGGCCAGCGTGTAGTTGCCGGTCGGGGCATCGGTTGCGGCGATGTCGAGACGCAGGTTGGCATCGTCTCCGGGCGCAAGGAATTTCGGCATGCTGGCGGTGACGACGACCGGATCACGGATCACGACATCCGTTTCGGCATGGCCGACCCCGGTCTTCGACCATGCGACCGCCATGACACGGGCTGTGCCGTTGAACTGCGGGATGTCGAAGGAGACAACCGCCTTGCCGTCGGCGCCGAGCTTCACCGGACCGGAGAAGAACGCGACCAGCTTTTCACGCGGCGGATTGCCGGACAGGGCAACCTGTCCTCCATCGCCGCCCATGCGCAACCGACCCGTCGCGCCAAGCGAGCCGTCGATCAGCCGACCGTAGAGGTCACGCAGTTCAAGGCCGAGACGGCGCTGGCCGAAATAGTAGGTTTCCGGATCGGGCGTCTCGTAGCGCGTCAGGTTAAGGATGCCGACGTCGACGGCCGACACCATCACATAGGCTTCTTCGCCGATGCCGGCGCCGGCAACCTCGATGGGAATTTCCAGCGGTTGGCGGGGCAGGGTCTTTGCCGGCGGTGTCAGCGTCAATGCAAGCTTTTCACTGCCGGGATCGACGGTTAGCCAGGTAATGCCGATGGCGCGGGCGGGCATGCGGCTTTCCTCGGCGTCACCGGGACGAAACAGCGTGGCAGTGACATAGGAACCAGCGCCAAAATCGGCGGTCACCGGCACCTCGATTTCCGTACCACCCGCCGGAACATCGGCCGTCTGCGACGTGACGAGGCTATCGGTGCCGATGGTTACCAGGACCTGGCCGGCAAAGCGTGGCGAGATCTTGAGCCTGGCTGTGTCGCCGACCCTGTAGTTTTGCTTATCGAGGCCGATTTCCAGGGCGTCCGGGGTCTCGGTGGAGCTTGCCGAGACAAACCAACCGGCATCGAATTGGGTGCTGGAGGCCGCACCATTTGCGCCTGCCTGCTCGACCTCGAGACGATGACGACCCCAAGCGACAGGAACGGAAAGGGCGGTGCCCTCGGCGGCGATGTCGATCGTGCCATCGGCGACCTGCGTGGTCGTGGTGATCGGCTCATATCGCCAGGACGAGCCCTCGCGATACCATTGGTAATTCTGCTCGAGCTTGACCAGCTTCCAGTGGGCTCCGGGCATGGCCTGTTTCTGGCCATCGGGACCAACGGCAATCAGATTGAACTGCGCGTTGGTGTTCTCCGCAAGTTCGCCGGTGAATTCCGGCTTGATGCCGATCAGGGCCGTTGCCGACTGGACTGGCATAGTAAGCTTGCGCTCGACAGCCCGGCCGCCGCCTTCGCGCAGGCGCAGAACCACTTCAGCGTTGAGCATCCTGGTGGTTGACGGCAGATCGGACACGGCTACGTCAATGTCGGTCTTGCCATCATCATCGAGCGGTTCCAGGTCTTCCAGCGGGATACGAACATCCTCAGCCTCTTCCTCATCGGACAGGCCGAAGACGTAGCGCTCATAGGCCGGGTTGCTGCTGGTCGGGCGGATATTTATTTCGCCTTCCAAGCCAAGGCCCGCTGCCGGAGCGCCGTAGAGATATTTCCCATCGACAGAGACAGTGAAAGTCTCATCAGGCGCAACGCTCTTGGCTTCGCTGGTCATGTCGAAATCCAGGCGATCCGGAACAAAGTCATCGACCAGGAAGGACGATTGCGCGATCGCAGTCTTTTTCGGATCGGTGTGGATCGCAACCGTCCAGGTGCCTCGCATGGAGTTTGCCAACAGCGGCAGATCCACGGCGTAGCCACCCAGGGTTTCGCTGGTCACCGCCATGCGGCGAAACTCGACGCCGTCGGGGCGAGAAAAGACGAATGTCAGCGGCAGGTCACCGATCGCATCGGCCTGGGTGTCGCGGGCGAGCGCTGCCGCATGCACGGTTTCGCCGGGGCGATAGATGCCGCGCTCGGTCCAGGAAAGGATGTCCACCGGGCCGGGGGCGGGGCGGCCGGTGACGCCCCGGTCGGAGAGGTCGAAGCCGGCGCGGGTCATGTCGAGAAAGACGTTGTCGTCACCGCCCTTGCGTGCGGCAATGACGGCCGGCGCAAGGGCGGCGCCCGAGCGCATCAGGCCGGCATCGAAACTCGCCTTGCCATCGGCATCGGTCGTCGCCGTTGCCAGAATCTCGTTGTTCTTGGCAATCAGTTGCAGTTCAACCCCTTCAAGCGGCGCGGCGGATGCCAGCGAGCGGGCAAAGACATGCAGGGCGTCGGTACCGGCAAAGGTCGAGAGGCCAATGTCGGAGACAACGAACCACTGGGTGGCGCGGCTATCCCAGTCTTCGCTGGTCGAGGTGGGTGAGACGGCAGTCAGCACATAGATGCCGGGCTTGCGCGTCGGCAGCGCCTCATCGATCGGAATGCTGGTGACGACTTCCTTGTTGATGTCATTGGCGATGTCGACCGTGCCCTGCCAGACCAGTTCGCCGGTCTCGTCGCGCACGCGGCTTGCGCCGTAACCGTCGAGCTGGGTGAGAAACTGCGAAGCAGCCAGAAGCGGAGCGATGTTGCGGTCGCCAATACGGAAGAGTTCGAGCTTGGCGCTGTCGCTGTTGACCGACACCAGCGGGATGCCGCGACGGGCCGTGGATGGTAAGACGAAACTGTCACCGGTGAAGCGCACGGTAGCCGTGCGGTCGCGAACATAGAGATCAAGCTCGACCGGTGCGTCCAGGCTTTCGTCGACGGAAGAGGGCAGGCCGGCGCGAATTGCGAGCTTGTAGCGGCCGCCATGCTCAAGACCTTCGACGCAGATCTGGCTGTTCTTGGCTTCGAGCGCTTTCGGCGCCTTGCCGTCGAGCGTCACGAAAGGCGCATAGTCGACGCCGCGTTTGACCAGTTGCTCCGAGAATTCGACGCAGACACGCGGATTGGCACTGTCGGAATCGACCGTGTTGCCAACGACGCGAAATCCCTTGCGGGCGCGCAACTCGCCGAGTTCCGCCTGGACCGCCGGGCTGGATTCGAGTTCGAGGCTCGCTTTGTATGCGTTGATCGCGGCGCGGTAGTTTTCCGAGTTGTCGAGGCCTCTGGCCATCGACGCCAAGGCTTCGGCGCGTACGGAAGCACCACGGGTCAGCTGATAGCCGTTGATCGAGGCCATCACGGCTTCGCCGGAATAGCTGGTGTTGCCGGTGACGGAATTGGCGAAGCGGGCCATTTCGAGCCAGGTTGCTGCGTCGTCGGGATCGATCGACAGAGCGCCTTTCAGGGAGAAAATTGCCGCGTCGAGATTGCCGCTGGTGAAAGCCGCACGTGCCGTATCGATCAGGCTTTCACGACCGAGGCCGCTCTGTTCGTCCGACAGCGTCAGGTTGGCGCGCTGGTCGCGTGCATCGGTCAGGAGCTGTTCCGAGAGGAATGTCAGGCGGGGCGGGGCGCCGATATCGGCTTCGGCCACGTTTTCGACGATGCGACCGGCAATGGCGCCGACGAATGTGTTCAGTTGATCGTAGTCAGACTTGAGAAAGCACCATTGTACCTTGGGATTGTAGGTAAAGGCGCGGCAGGAACCGTCGGCAATGCAGCTCGCTTCGCATTCGTCCAAAGAAACGTTCTTTTCCGTGCGAAGGTCAAAACCGAAATAGTCGCCGTCCTGGACGGTTTCTATGCGGCGGCTGTCCTGGGCGCCCGCCATCGGCGCAAGGAAAACCATACCCAGTGCGAGCGCGAGGATGGCCTTTGCAAGGTGCTTTAACATGGTTCTCTCCCGAAGGCTTCTGCCAGCCTATTCGAAAGTACTCTTGGTCCATGTCAGTGGCTTGTCAATCGGCACAGGCTACAGTCCGGGGATGTGACCTGGAAAGGTCCCTAGATCTTCTGCGTCTCGTTGCGGGCTGCGCTAAACTCCCTTGCCTGTTCAAGAATCCATGCTGAAAAGGCACTTGCCGGTGCATAGGCCATCTTCGACAAGGGTCGAACGAGATAATAGGCGCTGGCACTTTTGACTTCGTGTTTCCAGGCACGCACCAGCTGGCCGCCGGCGAGTTCGGGCTCGATCAGGAAGGTCGGAACAAGGGCAATGCCGAGGCCGGCCAGGCAGGCCTGCACCACATTGGAAAACTGCTCGAAACGCATGCCGCCGCCCCGTCCGTCGGCGATGTCGAGGCTTGCGAACCACTGTTGCCAGGCGCGCGGGCGCGAGGCCATGTCGAACAGCGGTTTGCCCAGAAGGTCTTCCGGCCGCTTTACCGGATTGTGATCCAGAAAGGCGGGGCTGCAGACAGGTGCGACCATTTCCTGCATCAGGAATTGGCAATCGGTGCCGGGCCAGTTCGGCTCTCCGATATGGATGGCGGCGTCGAGGCCCGATCCCTCGAATTCGAACTGACCGATACGCGTGGCGAAGTCGATGATGACCGCGGGGTTGCGTTGCAGGAAGTCAGGGATGCGCGGCATCAGCCAACGGGTACCGAAGGTTGGAAGGATGGCGAGCCTGAGATGGGTGTCGTCGCGGGTGGCCATTGCTTCCAGCGAGAGGGTGCGGATGGTCGCCAGCGCATCGCCAATGCCCTTGGCATAGTTGCGGCCAATGGCAGTCAATTCGACGCCGCGATTGGTGCGTTCGAACAACTTGACGCCAAGCTGGTCCTCCAGCAAGCCGATCTGGCGACTGATCGCGCCTTGCGTCAGGGCGAGTTCGCTGGCGGCGGCGGAGAAGCTCCCGAGCTTCGCAACGGAATCGAAGGCGGCAAGCGCGCTGGTCGAAGGCAGGAAACGGCGTTGATGTGTCAGCATTCGTCATGATTAGACCTAATAGCTGCATGAGTAAACATGGCTTGTTTTTGCATCAGCCATGAGCAAAATGCTGCCAAACCGAATAAGGATACCAAGCCATGAGCGAGATGCAGCCCTTTTCCTGGAGCGATCCCTTCCTGATGTCCGATCTGCTCAACGAAGACGAGCGGATGATCCAGGATGCAGCCGCAGCTTTCGCCAAAGCGGAGCTCGCGCCCCGTGTCAACGAAGCCTATCTTGGTGAAACGGTCGAGCCGGAGCTGTTCAAGCTGATGGGGCAGGCGGGTCTGCTCGGCGTAACGCTGCCGGAAAAATATGGCGCTGCGGATGCCAATTACGTGTCCTACGGCCTCGTGGCGCGCGAGATCGAACGGGTGGATTCCGGCTATCGCTCGATGATGAGCGTGCAGTCCTCGCTGGTGATCTATCCGATCTATGCCTACGGCTCGGAAGAACAGAAGGACAAGTATCTGCCGGGTCTCGTCTCTGGCGAGCTGATCGGCTGCTTCGGCTTGACCGAACCGGATGCCGGCTCTGACCCGGGCGGCATGAAGACACGTGCCGAGAAGATCGAAGGCGGCTATCGCCTCAAGGGTTCGAAGATGTGGATCTCGAACGCACCGATCGCCGATGTTTTTGTAGTCTGGGCGAAATCGGAAGTGCATGGCGGAGAAATTCGTGGCTTTGTGCTGGAAAAGGGCATGAAGGGTCTGTCAGCCCCGAAAATCGGCGGGAAGCTTTCACTGCGCGCTTCGGTGACTGGTGAAATCGTGCTGGACAGCGTCGAAGTCGGCGAGGATGCGCTGCTTCCGAATGTCTCCGGCCTGAAGGGTCCGTTCGGCTGCCTCAACCGCGCCCGCTATGGCATTTCCTGGGGTGTGCTTGGCGCTGCCGAGGATTGCTGGCATCGTTCCCGCCAGTATGGCCTTGATCGCAAGCAGTTCGGCAAGCCGCTGGCCGGCACGCAGCTCTTCCAGAAGAAGCTCGCCGACATGCAAACCGAAATCTCGCTGGGTCTGCTCGCGTCCCTGCGTGTTGGTCGCCTGATCGACGATCACAAGTTCGCCCCGGAAATGATCTCGATCGTCAAGCGCAACAATTGCGGCAAGGCTCTCGATATCGCCCGCATGTCGCGCGACATGCATGGCGGCAACGGTATCCAGATCGAGTACCACGTCATGCGCCACGCGCAGAATCTCGAGACGGTCAACACCTACGAGGGAACCCACGACGTGCACGCTCTGATTCTGGGTCGCGCCCAGACAGGCATCCAGGCATTCTTCTAGGAGCAGGATTGAATTTGTTGTTTTTTCGGCACCAGTTTCTTTTTAGGGGTTCTGGTGCCGAAGTGTAACATTCTTGCGTCTATCAGTGAAAATATATATATAAATTTCGCCATTCTACGTGCTCCCGCCCTTGGAATTCTGGTCTGATACTTGGCATAACCTCCGGGCAGAGTGGGTTCGTCCGAGACTTGAGCATGCGGGATTTCCGGGACCGCATTGCAGAGCCATCTCCGCTTCATCGTCACGCGATTGTATAGGAGAAGGCATGTATGCCGTTGCGGTTCTGAATAGTGAGGCGCTGGCGGCGTTCCGCAGTGAATATCCCTGGCTCGACTTTCCGGAAGACATCTGTGAGGTCAGCCTGTTTCTCGATGACAACCGTGCTCCAACCCGGCTGACTGCATTCAAGCAGGATGCGCTCGGTGCAAGGCATGCGGCCAATGTTGACGATTTCGGTGTCGAGACCATCCTGGCGTTGGTCCGCTATGCACCCCAGGTCGGTTCGAAGCTGGAAAATTCACCCGAGGAAGCGCGTTTCTGGTCCCTGCTCGAAAATCTCCCTATAGCCGACGGCGTAACGCCGATCGAAGAGGTTGAGGAGCAGCGCAGGCTGAAGCTGGAGGCTGCCTACAGGCTTACACGCCAGATTGCGGTTGAGCAGTTCGACAATCTGATGGAAGCCGACTCCGTAAAGCATGACGCCGCGCGGCTGCAAAAGCTGATTGCTCAGTTGCCGGAAACCTTGAGTGCAGTCGATGAGGGCCATAAGTCACTGTTTCTCGAAGTGGATCTCTGGCGGCTTGTGGCAGTCCTACGCGACGAGCTGTCGCTTCCGGCAGACTACGACCTCATACAGCGCGATGATGCGGATGGGTATTCCCCAGCGTATATGGAACAAGCGGAAGCGGCAGCCATGTCCGATCCGGTCATACAGGTGCTGTTCGACCTTTCTCCGGTTGCGTTTTCCATCTCGACCATTGGCCAGAATACCTCCCGCTACATCAGGGTCAACAAGGCTTACCTCGACCTCGTCGGCCATAGCTGGGAAAACATTCGCGGGCATGAAATGGTTGCTTCCGGCGTAGTGGTCGGAAGCGAGAAGCGAGCCTACAGGCTGATGTTGCTCGATCGCGACGCGGGCTACGATGGCCAGATTGCCGAAATTCACAATGCGGCGGGCGAAACCGTACCGGTGTCGATTTCGGCGCGACGTCTGTTCGTGGCGGGCCAGTTCTACGACTTCGAGGTTTTGACCCGGGTGGCGGAGGCGTAACGCGTCCGCCACCCGGTTGCTTCATACTCTGCGAAAGAGTGCAAGCGATCGTGCCTGAAGCAGGAAGGGCTGGGTTTCCCGGGCGACGTCGCCGGCGCGGTTCGGGTCGAAGGTCGTCATTTCCAGGCGCCAGTCGCGACCATCGGTCTTCGGCAGGGTGAAATCGATATCCTGGTCAACCGGATTGAACAGCAACAGGATTTCCGGCCAAATCCCATCTTGGTCGGCGAGATCCTCACGCCAAAGCTTCAGCGCAAGCGGATTTCCATCAAGCCAGTGTTCCGGCCGCTGTACGCCGCCGGTCACGTTGTACCAGTCGATGACGGTGCCGTCGCGCCAGTTGGCACGGCGCAACAGGGGCTGGGCCTTTCGAAGCGCGATTAGGCGACTGGTGAAATGGCGCAGCTCGTCACAGGTCGGCGGCAGGTTTTCCCAATGCAGCCAACTGATCTCGCTATCCTGGCAATAGCCATTGTTGTTGCCCATCTGCGAGCGGCCGAACTCGTCCCCGGCCAACAACATCGGCGTGCCATGGGAGAAGAAGAGCGTCGCCAGAAAATTGCGCTTCTGCCGTTCGCGGAGCGCGATGATGCCCTCGTCTTCCGTCGGTCCCTCGGCGCCGTAGTTGTGGCTGCGGTTGTCGTTGTGGCCGTCGTTGTTGTCTTCGCCATTCGCCTCGTTGTGTTTGCCATCATAGGAGACGAGATCGTTCAGCGTGAATCCGTCATGCGCGGTGATGAAATTGACACTTGCCCAGGGGCGGCGACCGCGAAGATCGTAGATATCGCCCGAACCAAGGAGGCGTGCGGCAAAGTCGGGCGCGCAGTTGTCGCCGTTCAGCCAGTATTCTCGGGTTGAGTCACGATACTTGTCGTTCCACTCCGCCCATCCGGGCGGGAAGCCCCCGACCTGATAACCGCCAGGGCCGATATCCCAAGGTTCGCCGATCAGCTTGACCTTGGACAGAACGGGATCCTGGCTGATCGCATCGAAAAAGCCGCCGCGCTGGTCGAAGCCTTCCGGCTCGCGGCCAAGAATCGTGCCGAGATCGAAGCGGAAACCATCGACATGCATCTCTTGCGTCCAGTAACGCAGGCTGTCCATGACCATCTGCAGCACCCGCGGATGGGAGGTGTTGACGGTGTTTCCGGTGCCAGTGTCATTTATATAGTAGCGGTGATTGTCGGGCAGGGTTCGGTAATACGAGAAATTGTCGATGCCCTTGAACGACAGGGTCGGGCCGAGTTCATTGCCTTCGGCAGTGTGATTATAGACCACATCGAGAATGACCTCGATGCCGCCGTCGTGGAAGGCGCGCACCATGTCGCGGAAGCCAGTGAGGCCATTCGGGCCGTAATAGCGGCTTGCCGGCGAGAAGAAGCCGATTGTGTTGTAGCCCCAGTAGTTGCGGAGATCCCGGTCGAGAAGATGGCTGTCATCCGGAAACGCATGGATCGGCAGAAGCTCGACCGAGGTGATGCCAAGGCTTTTGACATAGTCGACCGCCGCCTTATGGCCCAGGCCCTCGAACGTACCACGCAGATGTTCCGGAATGGCCTTGTTGAGCTGGGTGAAGCCTTTCACATGTGTTTCATAGACGATCGTGTCTGCCCATGGGATCCTGTTGAAGCCGTTGCTTGCGCGACTGGCACTCGGGTCAATGACCCGGCATTTCGGCATCACCGAGGCGCTGTCCAGAGTGTTGAAGGACAGGTCCTTCTCGTCGCTCTTCATGTCGTAACCGAAATGAGCCTCCGACCAGGCGAATTCGCCGACGATTTCACGTGCGTACGGATCGAGCAACAGCTTGTTGGGATTGAAGCGATGACCGTTGCCCGGATCATACGGGCCGTGAACCCGGAAGCCGTACAGCATTCCAGGACCGACACCTGGCAGGTATCCGTGCCAGATTTCGTTGGTGTATTCGGGGAGCTCGATCCGTGCGATCTCGGCGCTGCCGTCTTCGTTGAAAAGGCAGAGTTCGACGCGTTCTGCATGGGCGGAGAACAGTGCGAAATTTGTGCCTTGCCCATCATAGACGGCGCCGAGTTGCTGCCAATCGCCGGCCTGGACGGAAAAATGCTTGCTGCTGGCGTCCATGAAAATTCCTTGAATGGCTGGGGTTGCGCTGCTTAAAGCGCCGATCGCGTTTTTTGTTCCCGAAGCTCTGTCCCGGGGCGGAACATTCAATACGCTTGCCGGTTGTGTGCTCATGCCAATCGGGCGCCGCACTTGCCCTCGTGTTCGGAGTGACATCATGCCAGCAAAGTCGAAAGCTCAGCAGAAGGCAGCGGGCGCTGCATTGGCTGCCAAACGAGGCGACATTAGCAAATCCGATCTCAAAGGCGCTTCTCGTGACATGGCTGAGGGCATGACGGAAAAGGAGCTGACGGATCTGGCGTCGACCAAGCACAAGGGCAAACCCGAGCACGTCGGTGGTCGTTGATGGCAACGAAAAAGGAGTTCGGGCAACGGACTGCACTGGTAACCGGCGCCGGATCCGGCATCGGCATGGGCGCTGCGCTGAGACTTGCACGCGAAGGCGCCTTTGTCGGGCTGCTCGGGCGCACGAGAGATGAGTTGCAGGCGGTACTGCGGAAAATCGAGGCGATCGGCGGTCAAGGCATGCTGCTGGTCGCTGATGTCAGTCGCGACGCGGAGATGGCCCAGGCCGTCAAGGCACTGGTTGATGCGCGTGGGCGGCTGGACATCATTGTTGCAAATGCCGGGATCAACGGGACCTGGGCTCCGATAGACGACATCAAGCCTGAAGAGTTCGACCGGACGATTGCGGTCAATCTGCGCGGAACCTACCTGACACTTCACTACGGCGTGGCGCATATGAAAAGCACCGGCGGTTCGATCGTCGTCGTATCATCGATCAATGGCACCCGGACGTTCACGACACCTGGAGCGACGGCCTACTCGGCGACGAAGGCTGCCCAGCTTGCGATGGTCCAGCAACTTTCGCTTGAACTCGGACGGCATGGGATCCGGATCAATGCCGTATGCCCCGGTTCCATCGATACCGAGATCGACGACAATACCCAGATGCGCAAGCGCAAGCAGACGGAAGTGCCAGTCGTCTTTCCGAAAGGGGATATTCCCCTCACTGGTGGCGACGCCGGCACGATCGAGGATGTGGCGGAAGTTATCGCCTTCCTGGCCTCTGACCGTGCCCGTCACGTGACCGGTACGCCCGTCTGGATTGATGGTGGCCAGAGCTTGCTTCGCTAAGCGGAGTTCACGTGTCGTCACTGCTCGGTAGCTTGGCACCAACGAAGTGCAGCAGCCAAAGGACAACCAGCGCAAAGGTGCTGGCAATCAGGCCGATCTGCCAGAAGCCCAGCCCGCAGGCCAATCCGATCGACCCGGCAAACCACAGGCCAGCCCCCGTCGTCAGGCCCTGAACCTCACCCTTGGAATAGACGATCATTCCTGCGGCGAGAAATGCGACGCCGGCGGTGACCGCTTCAATCAGTCGAAGCGGGTCCATTCTGACTTCCTCACCCTGGAAGATGTCGTAGTGCACGATTTCAATGGTGAGAAGGGCAACGATCGCGGCTGAAAGGCAGACAAGGATGTGTGTGCGAAGCCCGGCGGCACGGCTGCGCCATTCTCGCTCGAACCCGATAGCACCACCGCATATCATGGCGACGAAAAGGCGCAGCACGATGGACGACAAAGGAAGACTGGTCTCGGTCCCGAAAGACAAAAGTTCGCTTGGCATGACGCCTCAATCCAAAAATGGGCAGCGATCCGTCATGATCGTCACCCTTACCTGTTTCAGTGGTTGTGTTCGGGCTTCTGTTCGGTCGCGGCCGTCGACGTGTACGTCGCGGAAACAGGATCGCTTGCCGGAAAACTGTCTTCGAGGCCCTCCTGCAAGGCGCTGCCGCTGCGGTTGTCGTCCTTGCGTTCCTGGTTCAGGCTTTTGACGGCTTCGCTGGCTTCGGAGGGGGCATCGCTGTCCTGTTTCCCCTCGCCACCCTTCTCGGTCGGGTTGAAGGAACCCGCCTGCAGCAGGATGACGCGGGCCTTCTGCACGGCGTTTTCGCGGGTCAAGGCATTGTTGCCGCTCTGGGCCATCTCGACCGAAATGCGCTCATTGCCATCGCCAATGAAATCGACTGTGAAGCCCGCCTTCACACCATTTCCTTCGCGAACCTGGGTTTCAATGATCTGCATGGCTGTTCTCCTTTTTACACACAGTGGCAAAACGTGCGAGAAAAACGCAGACTGTGACCCGGAGTTCCATCGAGCTTTTCTATGGCATCTGACACCGTTGCCGCGACGGTTTCACGTCGAAGGCCTTAAGGCCTTGTTTACCATGACATTTGGCATTTTAAGAAAATCTGAACAAAGCCATTGGCAGCACGTTGTGTTGTCGAAGGAGATCAATGATGCCAGCAGGACAAGCCTTAGCGATCGATACCATCCTCATCGTCGAGGACGATGTATTCATATCGATGGATGCCGCCGATGCCGTCGCACGGGCCGGCGTCAATGTCATCACGACGGAGAGTGTCAGCGACGCGCTCGACATTCTCGAGCAGGAACATATTTCCGGGGCGATCCTGGATTTCCAGGTCCGCGATGGTGCGGTCACGCCGCTGGTGCAGCGTTTGCTCCGCCAGGGCATTCCCTTCCGCATCGTGTCAGGTTCGGCGATCCGTGAAATTGAGGAAAACGGCATCCCCAAGTCGCTCTGCGCTCCAAAGCCTGCGGACTATGGCAAGGTGCTCAGGGCCCTGATGGGCGACGGCTCGCCAGGGCATGGTTCGGCAGGGCAAACGCAGGGACAGCACTGATGAAAGGGAAGGTCAATGTGCCTTCGTCATAAGCCGTTCCAGAGTACGCTCCACGACATCGACCATGACCATCGTCTGGTGGTCGATTTCGATGTTCAGAGGGTCGCCTGGTTTGTAGCGCGGAAAAGTGGTCTGGCGCAGTGTCTCGGGAATGAGGTTGATGGTGAACATGTCTCCCTCCGCTTCTGCGACAGTGAGGCTGGCGCCGTTGACGGCCAGGTAACCCCGCTTGAACACGTATTTCGCCCATTCTTCCGGGACGCGGAAACGGATAAACGCGCCGGGCATGTCCATCTTCGAGGCGACGAGTTCTGCCGTCGATGCGATATGGCCGGCAATATTGTGTCCGCCATTCTCGTCAGTCGGCTTGGCTGAACGCTCGACGTTGACGCCGTCGCCAATCGTCAAGATGCCGAGGTTGGTCCGATCAAGCGTCGCATCCATGGCGTCGAAGGTGACGCGGTTGCCGGTGATGGTGGTGACGGACAGGCAGACGCCCTCGATCGAGACACTTGCGCCGATCTGGAGGTCGGCCATCAGCCGCTCGGGCAATTCCACATGGAATTGCGTGTAGCCGTCATGGCGAACGATGTTTGTGACCGGGGCCACGGTTTGAACGATACCGGTATACATGGGCGTCTTTCCTTCGGCGATTGTGCGGAACGTAATGTCTCTTTGCGCAAACACAATCCCCGTTTTCCGATCGCAGCGTTCAGTATTCGGGTTAAATGCGATGCGACGCGCGCCACTAGATGACGCCGCTGGGTTCGGGCACCCGTCTTTCGACCGGGTTGCGGCGGCCAAATGCCTGGCGATATAGATCGTGCGGGAAATTTCTCCTGTCTCGAGAAACGGTCGATTGCACCATGACGAAAATTCTCTGCATTGCGCTCAACCCGGCCATCGATATTTCCAGCGATGCTGACGTCGTGCGTCATACCCACAAGACGCGGACGTTCAATCAGCAGCAGTTTCCGGGCGGTGGCGGCGTCAATGTCGCGCGGGTGATCAGTGAACTCGGCGGCAAATGCGAATTGATGTTCCTGTCCGGTGGCGCCACCGGGCAGTTGCTGGAGACGATGTTACTGCCGCTGGCAATTGCAGGTCGCGCCTTCCCGATCCACGATCCGGTGCGGGTCGCCTATGCGGTGCACGAGCTGTCGACAAATATGGAATATCGTTTCGTGCCGGAAGGGCCGCTGGTCAGCGACGCTGAACTCGAGCCTGTTTTCCAGGCCGTCTCGACGTCGGATGCCGATTACATCGTTGCCAGCGGCAGCCTTCCCCGTGGAGTGCCGGATGATTGTTATGTGCGGCTGGCCGAACTTGCTGCAGCCAAGGGCGCACGGTTTGTGCTCGATACGTCCGGCCCGGCTCTGGCGGCAGCGCTTGCGCGGGCGCGCATGTTTCTGGTTAAGCCGAGCCTTCGGGAGTTCGAAGCCTTCCTCAGCCGGACGCTCGATCACGACAGTGTCGGACCGGCGGCGCAGGACTATGTGCGCAAGGGATGCGCGCAGTATATCGCTGTGACCCTCGGAGCCGATGGCGCCATACTGGTGTCTGCAGATCAGATTGTCAGGGTGCCGGCGATTTCCGTGCCTGTTCAATCGGCTGTCGGGGCCGGGGACAGTTTTGTCGCCGGCATGACCTGGTCCCTGGCAGAAGGACATGGCATCGACGAGGCATTCCGCTTCGGGCAGGCGGCGGGCGCCGCTGCCGTCATGACGGCCGGCACCGAGCTTTGCCGTCGTCAGGATGTCATCGATCTCTTCGCTCGGCGCGCAGATTGACGCCGGCAGATAACCTGCGTGCAATCATCCGCTTTTTTGATTTGCCGCCATCATTATTACTTGTCACAAGTAGTCAGGTTTATTAAGGAGAGGCAGCGCAACCGGCGCGGCTCGATCCTTGCCGGTCCTTTTAGCACAGAGTTACATATAGGGAGCTCCCAATGCCTCTCACTCATTCGGGACCTTCGATCAGGATGATGGGTCTGGCCGCGCTGGTCGGCTTGGCTGTAAACACGGTGGTTCTAGCCCAGGAAAACAGCACGCCGGCCATCGCACCAGCTGCCTCAGTCGTGCAGAATTCTCCGGTCGTACCCAATGTCCCCGCGGCTGCACAAAGTGTCGCGCCGGCCGCCGCCGCTCCCTCGACTGATGCTGCCTCTCCGGTACAGGCGCCGGCAGCCAGTGAACCAGCGGCCAGTGTGCCGCCTGCCGATGTCCCTGCACAAGCGCCTGCATCTGCGGCAACGGCTTCGCCCGCGGTCGGCACGCCTGGTGCCGAGCCTGCCGTCAACGCTCAAGCGCCGGCGCCGGCTTCCGGCGAACCTGCCGCTTCGGCTTCACCCGCACCTGCACCATCCGCCGAAACAGCGCCGGTCGATGCGGTTGCGCCTTCGGATGCATCGGCAGCCGCGATCCTGCCGCACGACCTTTCGCCCTATGGCATGTTCATGGCGGCGGATTGGGTGGTAAAGGCGGTCATGCTGTCGCTGGCATTCGCCTCTCTCGTCACCTGGACCGTCTGGGTTGCCAAGACCCTGCAGTTGTTTGGCGCCAGGCAGCGTGCAAATCGCGGATTGAAGGCCGTGGTCACGGCCCGCTCGCTGCAGGATGCGCTGACTGTACTCGAACGCCGAGGCGGCGTCGTTGCCTCCATGGTGCGTGCGGCCAAGCATGAAATGTCGCTGTCGGATGCGGCGATCGATCATGCCGGCGGTGCCGGCGTGAAGGAGCGCGTGTCGTCTGCACTGGGCCGGATCGAGGCCCGCGCCGGGCGGCAGATGGCCAAGGGCACAGGCGTTTTGGCCAGCATCGGCTCGACTGCGCCGTTTGTCGGTCTGTTCGGCACGGTCTGGGGCATCATGAATTCGTTCATCGGGATTGCCGAAACCCAGACGACCAATCTCGCGGTTGTCGCACCCGGTATCGCCGAGGCGCTGTTGGCCACGGCTGTCGGTCTGGTCGCGGCCATTCCGGCGGTTATCATCTACAACGTCTTTGCCCGCTCGGTAACCGGCTATCGCCAGTTGCTGTCCGACGCGTCTGCCGGCATCGAACGGCTGATCAGCCGCGATCTGGATTTCCGCAAGACGGCCCTTAGGGGTGGACGCGCCGAGACCGTGACACTGGCTGCGGAGTAAGATAATGGCCGGCGGTATTCGCGACAACAATTCGGGTGACGATCTCAGCGAAAATCATGAGATCAACGTCACGCCGTTCATCGACGTCATGCTGGTCCTGCTGATCATCTTCATGGTGGCGGCGCCGCTTTCGACCGTCGACGTCAATGTCGACCTGCCGGCCTCCACGGCCAAGCCGGCACAGCGGCCGGACGAGCCGGTCTATGTTACCCTCAAGGGCGACATGAGCCTTGCGCTCGGCAATGACGTGGTGACGCGTGAAGCGCTTGGCGGTGCCCTCGACCGCCTGACGACCGGCAACAAGGACGCGCGGATCTTCCTGCGTGCCGACAAGACGGTCGACTACGGCAACTTCATGGAAGTGATGAACCTGCTGCGGGACTCTGGCTATCTCAAGATCGCACTCGTCGGGCTCGAGACCCTGCCCATGCCGCAGAGCGCAGATGAAGCTGCGCCAACGGCGGAGCCGCAGCAATGAATATCAACGGCGAGCCCAGGTCTCCAGCACGGGTGGTCGGCGAATGGCTGCTCTGGACAACGGCGGGACTGACGGTTCTTGCCGCTCATGCCGGTGCCGTTGCGCTGATGCTGCGCGAGCCGCCGATGGAGCTTGCCGATGGAACTCCGCCTGCGGCCATCATGATCGAACTTGCGCTGGAGCCGGAAGCGGTGGTCACCGAGGAAACCGAAGTTTCGAGCGAGACGGTCGATGCCGAGGAAATCCAGACGGCGTCCAACGAACCTCTGCCGGAACCGATGGAAGAGCCGCCGGTCCAGCCCTTGCCGGAGCCGCCGCCACCTGAACCTGTCGTAGAGGAAGAGGTGGTCGAGCAGATCGTCGAGCCGCCGCCTGTCATACCTGAGCCTCTGCCGGAGCCCGTGGAAGAAATCGATCCGATCGAGGAGATGGTGATGGCGCAACTCGACAATGTCGAGGTGCCGATCCCCATGGTGCGGCCACCGGTGCCGCAGCCGTCGGTGGAGAAGAAGCAGGAAGCTAAGCCGAAGAAAGTGGTGAAGAAGCAGCAGGCGGCGCCTGCATCTCAAGCCGCTCGCCAGGCCAAGGCGGATGTCACCCAGTCCAATCGTACCGCGGCACAAGCGGTCAGCAGCGGCGCCGGACGCAGCGTCTCGCCGGCCAAATGGCAATCGCGCCTGATGTCTCATCTCGAGCGGCGGAAGAAATATCCGGCACAGGCGCGTCGCAACCGCGAGGAAGGTACCGTTTATGTGCGTTTCCGGATCGATGATTCCGGCAATGTACTCTCGGTGTCCCTTTCGCGCTCTTCCGGTTATCCGTCGCTCGACAATGCGGTCCTAGGGATGGTGGAGAACGCATCGCCGGTTCCGGCCCCACCGCCAGGTGTCAACAAGACGATCACCGTCCCGTTTTACTTCAAGAATGGCTAAGCTCCAATTTACTGACTTGTGCCGGCTTTCCTGTTCATCCAGTCTGAGGGGATCAGGAATGTGGGCGAGGTCTGAATGAATTTGCTGCAGGCGTATGAAGCCGACTATGCGCTGATCGAAAGTTGGCTGGATGAAGTCTTTCCAAGGGCCTGCGCCGATGCCAGACTTGCGATTGCTCCCGATGCCCCACCGCGCCATGTGACGGCAGTTTCGCGCGACGAACGCTGGTGGCGGATCAACGAGGGCGATGGCGTCGAGGCAGTGTTGCTGGTCCATGCCAATACAACGCGCTGTACTGTGGCGGTCCTTGCCGGAAACTCGGTCCCGGCGACATTCCTTGCAGACAAGGTGGCGGCGACCACTGTCGGGGCGACGGAGATTGGCTGGCGCTTTCATGCCGTCGACAGCCACCGGCTTGTCTGTTTTTTCGAGGACATGGATCTCGGCGCCTCCGGCGGGCGCAATGGCAGCTGGGTGGCGCGTGATCTTGCCCGCATGCTGCGTTGGCTGCTGTCCGACGGTACAGCTTTTTAGCCTGTCTTGGACGGTCGGGCGTCGATCCTTGTCTTGATGTCGTCAACGAGGACGCCGATCGCGCGGGTGGCATCGAGCTTGTGCCAGGTGATGGCGCCGGTGTCATGGGTGAACTGCAGATCCAGAATGTCGGTTGTGGCATCGGAATCGCCCTTGGGCCTTGCCAAGACCCGTGCCCGCAAGATCTCGGCATCTGCCGTCAGCCAGATGCCGACGAACGGCACCTTGCGTTCGGCGGCGACCGCTTCGATCGCCTCGCGATCGGTCTGGCGATCGAACACCGCGTTGACAAGGACGCTGCCCCCGGCCGACACAATCGTCCGCGCCTTCTCGTTCAACTGATCGTAGACCTTGATGGATATTTCCGGGCGATAGGCCTGGGGAGGAAGGGTGTCGCCGCGTTTGGTCGAGAACATCGCCTTGCGAATGCGGTCGCTTTCGAGGATACGGGCGCCGGGCGGTGCGCCGAGCGCCGGGGCCAGGGCATCGGCCAGCGTGGATTTTCCCGAGCCACTGAAGCCGCCGATCGCCACGAGGCACGGCCTGTTATCGGCGAGCAGTCGGTTCGCAAGCTGAAAGTAGGAGAGGGCGCTAGCCGTCGCCGCGCCCGTGGCATCACCGATCTCGGCAATCTGCGTGGCGGTCACATGGGCGCGAACGGCGGCGCGTATGGCCATGAACAATGGCAGTAGCGAGAAGCCTGCCTCGTCCCCGGTGCGATCCAGATAGCGGTTGACGACGACATTGGCGAAATGCGGAAAGTCGCGATGCCAGAGATCCATCAGCAGGAAGGCGAGGTCATAGAGCACGTCGCACGTGGCAATCTTTTCGTTGAAGTCGATGCAGTCGAACATGCGCGGGCCTTCAGGGCCGAGGAAAAGATTGCGCAAATGCAGGTCGCCATGGCAGAGCCGTACCTTGCCGTGTCTCTCGCGTTGATCCAGCAGGGGCGCATACCGGTTCCAGGCGTGCCTGAATGCAGCCGTCACTGCCGATAGCGCGGCTGGCTCGAAGATCGTGCCGGTGGCAAAGCCCGCTTCGTTGATGTCGAGCACGCCCGCCATGTTTGCCGCGCCGGGTTCCGCGTGGCTGACCGGGGCGTCTGCATGAAAGACGGCAATGCCTTCTGCGGTTTGCTCCATCAGCGCCATCGTCAATCGTCCGTCAACGGCCATGCGGTCAAAAAGGTCGGCCTGTGCAAATCGCTTCATCTCGACCACATGGTCGAGCGGCGTGCCTTCTTGGCCAAAATGCAGCCTGCCGTCTGAAGTCCGTCTGATTGTTCGAACGCCAAGATAGATTTCTGGCGCCGCCCTGCTGTTGAGTTCCAGCTCGCGTTCACAGAACTGGTGACGCAGTGCGCAGGTCGAAAAATCGGCATAGGGCAGTTTGACGGCGCGCTTCAATTTGAAGGCGCGGTCTCCGACCAGAAAGACGATCGATATATGGGTTTCGATGATTTCGACCGGATCCGAAGCGGCGTAGCTTTCCGGCTTGCTGAGAAATGCAATGACGGCCGATTGGTCCTGGATTTCCATATGCCCACCTGCAGCGCATTCCGATTGCTGGAGCTTCGCTGATTTCAGCGGTGATGGCCAGAGCGAGGCGCAGCCACTTTCGTTCAGATGGAACACGGTCCGGCGATATGGAATGCCGCCGGACCGATCTTAGGTTATTCGATGTCGAACTTGACGCCCTGGGCCAGCGGCAGGGTGCGGCCGTAGTTGATGGTGTTCGTCGCACGGCGCATATAGGCCTTCCAGCTGTCCGAACCGGATTCGCGGCCACCGCCGGTTTCCTTTTCGCCGCCGAATGCACCGCCGATTTCGGCGCCGGACGGGCCGATGTTGACGTTGGCGATGCCGCAATCGGAGCCCCGGTCCGAAACGAAGGCTTCGGCTTCGCGAATGTCATTGGTGAAGATCGACGAGGACAGGCCCTGCGGAACGGCGTTGTTCAGCGCCAGTGCGTCGTCGAAGTCCTTGTACTTGATGACATAAAGAATCGGAGCGAAGGTTTCGTCGACGACGGGACCCACCTGTTCCGGCATTTCCACCAGTGACGGGCGCACGTAATAGGCGTCCTGCGCATCGTCGGCGAGAACGCGCTCACCGCCGGAAACCTTGCCGCCAGCTGCCTTGGCTGCGTCGAGAGCCTTCTGCATCCGGTCATAGGCGCCTTTGTCGATCAGCGGGCCGACCAGCTTGCCGGCTTCCAGCGGACTGCCGATGGTGACCGAAGCATAGGCCTTGATCAGGCGCGGAACGAGCGTGTCATAGATGCTTTCGTGGACGAAGAGGCGGCGCAGAGACGTGCAGCGCTGGCCGGCGGTTCCCATGGCGGCAAATGCGACCCCACGCAGCGTCAGGTCCAGGTCGGCGCTCGGAGCGACGATCGCCGCATTGTTGCCGCCCAGTTCGAGGATGCTGCGGCCGAAGCGCTGCGCCACGCGCGGGCCGACGGTCCGACCCATGGCGGTCGAGCCGGTGGCGGAGATGAGCGGTACCTTCGGGTTGTCGACGAGGATCTCGCCGATATCACGGCCGCCGATCAGCAGGGTCGAGAGATTGGCCGGAGCCTTGCCGCCCTGGGCAATGTAGCGCTTCACGGCCTTCTCGAAGATCGCCTGGGTGGCGATCGCGGTCAGCGGAGTCTTTTCCGACGGCTTCCAGACGGTGGAGTTGCCGCAGACGAGGGCCAGAGCCGCATTCCACGACCAGACGGCGACCGGGAAATTGAATGCGGAGATAATGCCGGTGACGCCCAGCGGGTGCCAGGTTTCCATCATCCGGTGCTCGGAGCGCTCGGTGGCGATGGTGAGGCCGTAGAGCTGGCGCGACAGGCCGACAGCGAAATCGCAGATATCGATCATTTCCTGGACTTCGCCCAGACCCTCGGACGTAACCTTGCCGACTTCGATCGACACGAGGCGGCCAAGCGCATCCTTCGCAGCACGCAGTTCCTCGCCGAGCAGGCGGATCAGTTCGCCACGCTGCGGGGCCGGCACCAGGCGCCATTCAAGGAATGCCTGATGGGCGGAGTCGATGGCCGTCTTCGTGTCGGCAGCCGAGATTTCAACGAGGGCGGCGAGTTTTTCGCCATTGATCGGCGAGCGAACGGCGAGGGTGCCGCCTACCAGCGCCTTGGCGTCGACGCCAAAGGTAGCCATCAGCGAGACGGTTTCGGCCGCAAGGTTGAGGTTTGCGAGGGTCATGGTGGTCCTTCCGTCAGGTCTTTTCAGATCGAGTGAATTCAAAATCGTGCGCCGGCCAGATGCGCAACCTGGGCGCCGGCTTCGTACCATGCTTCCTTCAGCGTGCGGAAGGCAGGCGCTTCCGGATCGGTCAGGGGCAGCGGCAACTGGTCTTCGCTTATTTGGCCGAGAATGTGGCCAGCCAGTGTCTTGCCGAATACGGTGCCGGGCGCGATCCCGCGGCCATTGTAGCCAGAGAAGCCGATGATACCTGGAGCAAACTTGTGGAAGCGCGGCAGGGCGTTGCTGGTCATGCCGATCTTGCCATACCACTCGCATTCAAAGGCGATGTCGCCTATCTGCGGGAAAATCGACTTTAATGCCCGGCGGGCCCAGGATTTGTGGATGGCTAGGCCAGTGCCGCGCAAGGCGCCGACACTGCCGAACACCAGTCGCCCTGCCTTGTCCATGCGAAACGAGGACAGGACCTCCTTGGTGTCCCAGCAGCCCTGGCGCTCGGCAAGAAGGGTCTTGCGCAGGTTGTCACCGAGCGGAACGGTGGCGAAATTGAAATAGGGCAGGTGGACCTGCTCTTCCCGGACGGCCTTGAACGGGCCTTCGCTATAGGCATCTGTCGCAACGATCACCCATTGCGCCGTGACACGACCGTCGGCGGTCACGACGCGCCAGCCATCGCCGTTCGTGTCACTACGACGGTCGTAGCTCACGACTGGGCTTGATGTATGGAGCGTGGCGCCTGCCTTGATGGCGGCCGCTGCCAGACCGCGGGCATAGGCGAGCGGTTGCAAGGTGCCTGCCCGTTTATCGAGCAGTGAACCGGCATAAACGCCGGTGCCAATCTTGCGCTCCGTCTCGCTGGCATTCAGCAGTTCCACCGGCGCGCCGCGACGCTGCCACTGTTCGGCACGCGCCTCGATTTCTTTCTGGCCGGTGGCGCCAACGGAACAATGCAGGGTGCCGGCGCGCTCCAGTTCGCAGGAAATGCCATGCCGTTCGATGATGTCCATCACAACGCCTGGACCATTGCCCAAGAGATCCAGCAGGCGCTCGCCATGGATTGCGCCAAGTTCACCCGGCAGATCGTCGGGCATGACCCACATGCCGGCATTGATCAATCCGACATTGCGGCCTGCGCCGCCGAAACCGATTTCCTTGCCTTCGAGCAGGATAACGCTGGTGCCGCTTTCGGCGAGATGCAGAGCGGCCGAGAGGCCGGTATAGCCGCCGCCGACGATGACCACGTCGGCCTTGTGGTCACCCACCAGTTTCGTTGTCTTCGGGGCGGCCGGAGCGGTCTTTTCCCAAAGACCGTGGGATCGCGGATCATTCAGCATGGCGGGCCTTGGGGTCAGCAGGTGTGGCGTCGGTCGCAGGCAAAAAGCCGGGTCGAAAATGTCGAGATCCGCCTGCGGATTTTTGGCGACATCATTCCGATCCGTGCAGTCCTGAGATATCTAGAAGAGGAAACTAACGCATTCCAGCGATAATTACTCAAGAGATCATTCCCAAAAGGCATAACCATGCTGTCGCCCCGGCGCTTTCTTCCTTCCTTGTCATTGCTCACGGCATTCGAGGCCGCGGCCCGGACCGGCAGCATCACTGCGGCGGCGCGCGAGCTTGACCTGACGCAGAGTGCTGTCAGTCGCCAGATCAAGGCGCTGGAAAACCAGATCGGCGTCGAACTCTTCCTGCGCGAACGCCAGACCATTCGATTGACGATGGCCGGCGAGAGTTACGCGCGAGAGATCCGCGAGGCGCTTAGGCGCATTTCCAGCGCTTCGCTGAACCTGCGCGCCAATCCAAATGGCGGCACGCTGAACCTGGCGATCCTGCCGACCTTCGGCGCGCGCTGGCTTGCTCCACGCCTCGGGCAATTCCTCGCCACGCACCCGGGTATCACGATCAACCTGGTTACGCGGCTTTCGCCGTTCGACTTCCGTCTGGATTCAATCGATGCAGCCATTCATTTCGGCGATCCGGTCTGGCCTGGCGCCGAGATGACGTTTCTGATGCAGGAAAAGACCTTGCCGGCCTGCAGTCCACAATTCCGTCAGGCGCATGGCATTGTCGAGCCGGCCGATCTGTTGTCGGTGCCCCTGCTGCATCTGACCACCCGGCCGGATGCCTGGGAACGCTGGTTCACCGAAAACGGCGTCAGTTTCGCCAGTGTGCATGGAATGTTGTTCGACCAGTTCGCAACAGCCTCCCAGGCGGCCATCGGCGGACTTGGGGTGGCTCTGCTACCGACGTTTCTTATCCAGGAAGAATTGAGACGGGGAGAGTTGGTCGCGGCCGTGGATCGCCCGATGCAGAGCGCCCAGCGGTACTATCTCGCATTTCCGCGGGAGCGCGCGACCTATCCGCCGCTGCTCAAGTTTCGCGACTGGATCGTGCAGGAACTTGCAGCCACAGTGGCATAGGGGTGCATTGGCGCGGGGGCTTCATGCGACCAGGCTCGCGGTCTTCGTTGCAGCGAGCAGGAGCGCGAAGACCAGATGGGTCAGATGATGCAGAGTCTGGTCGATGCCGAGCAGCCACCAGAAACAGGAGCGATCGGGCGTCATGGTCATGTGCAACTGGATCCGTGCCTTACCGCGATCGATCAAGCCGTGAATGACGATGTCGACAAGAGCCAGCCATGCGAGGCCGGGTGCGATCGCCAGCGTGATCAGCAGCGTTGCCAGCCCATGGATGCAAACATGAATCGCCAGCGGCAAAACCCAGCCCGAGGAACGCTCCTTACCCTTGGCCATCCATGCCGTTTGCAACAGGAAGTCAGCCACCCATTGCTTGACGAGGAACAGTGCGAGGGCCCCGACCATCCAGTGGGTCGAAATTTGCTCGGGCAGTATGGGCATTCGGTGTCTTTCGTCATGTCGGTCGGAGATGACGATAGACCACAGTTTGAAGCGCTGTGAAGATCGCTTTTCGTCTCGTCTGGTTCTAGCTTTTCGCTTTGTTTCGTCGATCAGCGCATTTCGCCGACCGATGTTAGGCGATTGGAAGCATTTGACGGGCTGCCATGCCGGCTTACCAGCCCTCGGAAAGCACCTTTTCCAGCATGTCTGCAAAGAAGTCGGCGCTTTCGACTGTCAGGCACAGAGGAGGCTTTATTTTCAGAACGTTAAGATGATCGCCCGTGGGTTGCATGATGACGCCCAGGTTCAGCAAACGGTCGCATATGTTTGCCGTCTCGTCGGTCGCCGGTTCGAGCGTTTCGCGGTCGCGGACAAATTCGAGGCCGAGATAGAGGCCCATTCCGTGAACGGCGCCCACGAGAGGGAAACGCTGGCCAAGTGCCTCAAGCCGTCGCTTGAGGTGATCGCCGACATCGCGGGCATTTTCCTGCAGCTTTTCGCTGGCCATGATGTCGAGCACGGTCATGCCGACGACGCAGCTGACCGGGCTGCCGCCCGACGAGGAGAAGAAATAGCCTTCCTTTTCCAGGCTGTCGGCTATCTCGCGCCGGGTGATCACTGCGCCGAGTGGCTGGCCGTTTCCCATGCCCTTGGCGGTGGTGATGATGTCCGGAACGACGCCCTGCTGCTCGAAACCCCAGAAATGATGACCCAGGCGGCCATATCCGACTTGGACCTCGTCGGCGATGCATACGCCGCCGAGCTCACGGATTCTGGCATAGACCTGATGAAGATAGCCCGCAGGGAGCGGAATGCCGCCAGCATTGCCATAGACGCTTTCTGCGATGAAGCCCGCCAGACCCTGGCCGCTTTGTTCGATCTCGGCGAGTTTGTCCTCTACCGCTGTCACATAACCTTCGGTCGCGTTCTCGCCACGGAATTTGCCGCGATATGTATTGGGCGACAGGACCGGATGTACCCAGCCTGGACGGGTCTCCAAGGCGCGTGGATTATCAGCAATCGACGTCGAGACGGCGTCGCTGGCGACGGTCCAGCCGTGATAGGCTTCCAGAAGGCTGACGATATTGCGGTGTCCGCTATGCGCCCAGGCGAGCCGGAGGGCCAGATCAACGGCTTCGGAACCGCTGTTGACCAGGAAAACCGTGTCCAGACCATCGGGAGCGAGCGCGGCAAGGCGATCGGAGAATTCCGCGACAGCCGCATAGTGAAAGCGGGAATTGGTGTTGAGCATCGACCATTGCCGACCGGCGGCCGCGGCAAGCTTCGGGTGACCATGGCCGAGAATGGTGACGTTGTTGACCATGTCCAAATAAGACCTGCCCTGGACGTCGAACATATGCTCCCTCCAGCCGCGTTCGATCTGCGGCGGATCGGCATAGTAATTCTTCTGTGGCTTGGCGAAGCTCTTTTGCCTGCGCACAAGCAGAGCCTCGCTCTGAATGTCGGGTGCATCGACGCCGACGCCAAGAAGCAGGGAGGGTGAGGGGCAGATCTTGCGCCAGACTTCGCTCTGGTGCGGCTTGGCAAACAACGGCGGAACGAGATCCGGATCGCGGCAGAGTTGGATACGCAATCCGCCGATGCCGCCCTCGGCCCCTGCTACCGCGCCGATGCTGTCGCCGGCATTTACCGTGGCGCCTTCTTCCAGGCCGCAGTCGATGCCATCGAGATGCAGGGACACGTTCTGGCTCGACAGGATGAGATGGTGGCCGTCGCGAATGATGGTTGCATCGAAAGGGGCGACAGCTTCGGTCGCAGCCGGCAGGCAGATGTCGATGTGAAGCGCGAAGGTTGCCGGAGCCACGGCGGACAGGGTGCGGGTATAGGATAGCCGATATTCGCCGTAACGTGTCGAGGCTATGCCAGTTTCGGCGGCGGCGCGCGCCAACAGCTTCCAGTCGATTTCCTGATCGGACCAGTTGTCGCGCAGGAGATCGGGGCTTGTCACGCTGAGGTCGGTCAAGCGCATCTGGTCGGGAGTGATGCCAGGCAACAGCGTGTGGGCAAAGACCAGTTCGGGGCCGGTCAATTCAAAACCGGCAGCCTTGAGAATCGCCGTTTCCATCAACGAGAACGGAGCGGAGGTTGCGACTTCGAACATCTCCCGCTCATGGGCCGCATTGCCGACCACATATTCATTGTCGGGATCGATGGCCAGTTGCTGCTCGGTGCTGGCGACCAGAACGCCGGACCGTGCGACAATCAACGGCCAGAGTGCCATCAACTCCTCCTTGGTCAGGGGGTAGCGTTCCTGAAAGGCCGTGACGGCGGGGAGAATGTAGAAGGGATCGCCATCGGCGTGATGAAGAAGGGCCGTGCAGGTCACGGCGAGATCGGCGACCAGCCAGCCGTTGAGGATGTCACCAAAATCGATGACGCCATCGGGAATCAGACGACCATTGGCATTGCGGCGCGTGACCACATTGTCGTCGGTTATGTCATGGTGGATGGGCTGGATGCGCAGGCTGGCTGCGAGTGGCTGTATGTGCTTGACTGCGAGGATCATGGCCTTGGCAATCTGGTCGCGGCGCTTTTGGTCAGTCACCGATTTCAGCAGATGCAGTGCGACGGGACCGGCCCGTCGCAGATCCCATTGCAGGTCGCGATCGAGGCCCGGATGTGAAAAATCGCGCAGTCCGAGTGCGACGGAGGCCGCGACATCGCCGAATGCCGCCACGACTTCCGGTGCCAGGTGCTTGTGGCGGGTGAGGGGCTCCCCATCAAGATAGGTCAGCACACGGGCCCGGTAGTCCTCCCCGTTGACCTCCACGGCGAGGATTTCCTCTCCGGTGAGTGCTGGTATCAACTCGGGTACGCGCAGATCGAGACCAGATTGGGCCAGATGGCGCATGGCTTCATTCTGCGCCTCAAGCTCGTCGCCTGCATATTCGGCACGGCAAATCTTGAGGACGAAGCGCTCCGCCCCGGTATCGATCAGATAGTTGCGGTCCTGCTGGCTGCCCAATTCGCGGATCGGGCCGTTGAAGCCGTAGATATCGCTCAGGATACGGGTCGCATCCGCTTCCGAAAAATTAGGACGTGGAAGCTCTGCACGCTGGAAGAGAGCGGAATCGGCCATGCTTGTTTTCCCTCGGAATCACAATCGAGAGATTAGCAGAGAGCGGGCCTGCGTCTATCCCGCTCATTGAGGCTGCCGTCCGTGGCTGCATGTTGCGGATATGAGCAGGATCGGCAGGGCGGCAGAGGCACATTGGCCTCTGCCTGGATAGCGCTTCAGCCCATGCGCTCGGAGGCATAGGAGCCCGGGCTTGCCGGGAAGACGACGGTCCGGTTGCCGTTGATGAAGGTTCGGTGATGGATATGGGCGTGGATGGCGCGGGCCAGCACCTGGCTTTCGACATCGCGTCCGATCGAAACATAGTCTTCCGATGACTGGGCATGGGTGATGCGGGCGACGTCCTGCTCGATGATCGGGCCTTCGTCGAGGTCGGCAGTGACGTAATGGGCAGTGGCGCCGATCAGCTTCACGCCGCGCTCGAAGGCCTGCTTGTAGGGGTTGGCACCCTTGAAGCTCGGCAGGAAGGAATGGTGGATGTTGATGATCCGGCCGGACATCTTCTGGCACATCTGGTCGGACAGGATCTGCATGTAGCGGGCCAGCACGATGAGCTCGGTACCGCTCTGCTCGACCAGCTCCATGATGCGGGCTTCGGCCTGGGGCTTGTTGGCCTTGGTGACGGGAATGTGGTGGAAGGGGATGTCGTGGTTCACGACGACCTTCTGGTAGTCGAAATGGTTGGAGACGACGCCGACAATCTCGATCGGCAGGGCGCCGATTTTCCAGCGATAGAGCAGGTCGTTGAGGCAGTGGCCGAAGCGCGACACCATCAGCATGACTTTCATGCGGTGGGTGCTGTCGTGTATTTCCGCGGTCATGCCGAATTTTTCGGCGATCGGCGCAAAACCCTGGTCGAGTTCCGCGCGGCTGGTCCCCTCTTCGGAAATGAAGGAGACGCGCATGAAGAACATGCCGGTTTCGAGATCGTCGAATTGCGAAGAATCGACGATGTTGCAGCCTTTGCCGGCCAGATAGCCGGAGATCGCGGCGACAATCCCGCGCGTAGACTGGCAGGAAACGGTCAATACATGGCTCGTCATAGGCTCTCTTCTCCTGGACCCGGGCTGCGTCGTGTTGTCTATCGCAGTTGCGTCACACCGGAAAGGTCCGGTGGATCGCATCTGGCACGTGCCTTCCCGCCTCGATATGCGCAAGCTTATGCGAGGCGAAGGAAAATTCCGTTCCCGTTGCGTCTTCGGCAAGCGCATCCCCGTCGTTGTTTGACGGGAGGCGGCTGCCATTCGGTCAGGAGAAATGGTGCAGGTTGGCCGTGCCGAGCTGGCTGATCGTGCCGGCTGGCGCGTGTGTCGGGTCGGCGCTTTGTCTCGGCAGTAGCTTGAGCCGACGCGTCAAACCGGGCGCGAGGTGGAACCAGTCATCCTCGGCGCAGTGGTGTTCCATGTCCAGATGAAGCGATTGGGCTAGAGTGCTGGACGACAATTCCAACAGCCATGCACCATTTTCCTGCACCAGCTTGTGGTCGAAGTTCGCGTCATGCAGAGCCGCAGCCCTGCCCAACGGAAAATGAAAAGCTTCTGCCAGCAACGTTCCATCCGCAGCTCGCAGTCTGGCAACCGATACGTCATGCGATGGTGGACCGAAACGGAAGGCATAGGATGTGTCGAAGAAGGCACCGAAAAGATCGGTTGCAGGGATGCGCTGGTTGCTGCGCGCCGCCAGTGTCAGCTCGCGCTTGCCGCTGATCACGGTCTGTCTTCCGTCGCGCAGGCAGACGAGCTCCAGCGTGACCGGTTCGTCCTCTGCTGTTTCGTTGATGACGTGGACATCGAGACCGTTCGTACCTTCGTCCGTCAGCATTACCTGTAGCGGACGGAAGGCGCGCTTGAGAGCGTACCAGACGGATTTGCGCTCGCCGGTCGAATCGATCAAACCCCAACCCGGCCCGGCCGAGAGATCCTGAAACGTCCATGTGAGAGCGCCGCGGCAAGACGATGTCGTCCGGCGCCATTCGGCATAGGTTTCGGTTACGACTTCGGCGGTCACCGCGCGCGAGAAATTCAGATAGCGGCCGCCATCCTCGCGGCGCAGGCGCGCCGGATCAAAACCGTAGAGATCCTGCAGATAGTGGTCGCGGATGTCCTCGAAGTCCCAGGATGCGCCGCGGTCGCGGGGGACACGGGCCTTCCAGCGCGGATCGTGAACCGGCGCGACGGGCAGGTGGGTGTCGAGGGTGCGCTGTTGCGGGACATGGGCAAATGCGAGGCATTCGGCGGCAAAGCGGACTTCGGCGCGGCGGGCGTCTTCCAGCGGTTTCTGATAAGCGCCGACGCCATAGTAGTGGGTGATGCCCTCATTCGGCGAAAAAGGCATGGCGCCGCCGCAGGGTGAGTTCGCGACATAGGCGGCGTCCGGTCTGAGTGTCGCCGTCAGGTGCGCCAGTGTCTCGTTGAAGAGGTCACCGCTCCAGATCCGTTCGGGAAGACCGAGCATTGCACCCTGCTGGAAGATTTCGCTGCCACCGCAGACGACGGCCAGCGATGGATGGCCTTGCAGCCCGGCAAGGAGTTCGGTCACTTCGCGGGAGACATGCGCTGCGAAACGCTCGTCTGCCGCCGGATAGTCATAGTTGGCGAACATCAGGTCCTGCCAGACCATGATACCGAGCTGGTCGCAAAGGCGGAAGAAATCCTGGCTCTCGTAGGTCATGGTGCCGCCGATGCGGATCATGTTCATGTTCGCTTCTGCGACCTTCACCAGCCAGGGTGCGTAAGCTTCTGCCGTGCCCGGCAGGCGCAGGATATCGGCATTGGTCCAGACTGAGCCGCGACAGAAGACAGGCTGGCCGTTGACCTTTATGCCGAAGCCCTTGCCATCTGCCCCCCGGTCGATTTCGATGCGGCGAAAGCCGACCAGGCCTAGGGAATGGGGGCTGCCGTCGATGATCAGGCGAAGGTCGTGCAAGGCAGGATGACCATGGGTCCTCGGCCACCAGGCTTCAACGTTCGGGATTCGCAATTCGGCGGTGACCCCGCCGTCAGCAGACAGGGTGAGTTCAAGACGTTGGGCGCAGCATTCGATGGCTACATTGTCTGCGTGGCCTTCCAGGCGGAAGTTGGCCGTCAGAAGGCCGTTGCCCTCGTCATCGCGATCGGCGTCGATGCGGAGGTCGGATATCCGGTTTTGCCCGGCTCGAATGAGGGAGATCGGCCGGAAGGGGCCGACAGGATGAATCTCCGGACACCAGCCCGGCATGTGGCCGAGAACGGTCGTCCGTGTCAGGCGCAGGCCCTGATGGTCCATCATCTGTGGGCGCCAGCGGGCACGGGGTCCCCGTTTTTCGAGATGCGGGGTGAGCGCGCGAAAGCAGATTGCCAGATCGTCGCGACCTGTGATCTCAATGGCGAGATCATTGGCTTCGAACATGCTCTCCGATGACAGCCGCAATTGGCCGTTGAGGTAGACTTCGGCAATCGTCGCCAGGCCTTCGAAACGGAGCAGGGCAGGCCCGGCTCTTTCGCCTTCGAGCGAGCGAAAATACCAGGCGTCCTTGTCATGCAGAGGGTGCGGATGCTCCGGATCGAACAGGCCTGCATCAGCCAGTGCGCCGGCGACCGTTCCGGGGACCGGTGCCGGAATGCGGGCAGCCGGGCGATGGACCTCCGCCGGATTGGCGTAGCGGCCGGCTTCGGTAACCAGCAAGGTCCAGCCCATTTCCAGCGGGCGAATATCCGCTCCCAGATAGATCGTCCCCGCCGCCATATCTTTCCCCTCAGCCGAGCCTTGTGCCCAGATCATCCATCAGCCGATCCCATGCTGCGATCGCGGGGTCAAGGGTTGTGGCCAGCGGTTCGAATTTCCTGCGGGCAATGGCGCGGGCAAGTTGGAATTGGGCCGTCTTGGCGCATTCGCTGATCTTCAGTGCTTCAGCAATCGCCGTGTCGTGACTGGTGGCATCGAGCCACTTTAGATGGCTGGCCAGCAGTTCGAAATTCGCGCCGAACTGGCGCAGCGTGTTGAACGCATATTTGTGGAAGTAGCCGAAGGGCTTTTCGGCAACGACCTCGACCTGTCTCGGGAAGACTTCAGCAAAAGCTGCAATCGGATTGGCATCCGGTCGGCGGATGAAGTGTCGTTTCAACAGGCGGCTTGCGACCTCGTGCTGATGGGCAATCGTGGCTGCCTGCCGGGGGAACTTGGCGAATTCGGTGTAAGGCAGGAACGGCAAGGCTCCTTCCGGCAGATCGTGTTGGAATACGCCGTCGAAATCCTCGCCTTGCAGGCGAAAAAAGCCGCCATTGTGGAAGTAGTCCATCGATCGGCCGACTAGATCCAGCCGGTTGATGCCGACGGTCGTCTTGCCATGCTCGTTGCGGTAGCCGACCCCTTGGGTGTCCGGCATGAAATAGCTGTCCATCTCGACCAGGCAGAGACGGCCACGCGCGATCTGCTCGCCAACATGGGTCTCGACGCTGTCGAAGATCGCCAATTCGGTGACGCGGATGTCGTAGAGCGCCTCGAGGTCTTCCAGCGGCACCTTGAAAAAGGTGAACTGGTCGCCTTCGAAGTCCTGAGTGAGCGTGAAGCCGAGCATCGCCTCTGGTGCCAGCCCCTGTGCAGCGAGCACCTCGATCCAAAGATCGACATAGCAATTGGTTTCGGGCCACATGCGCTCGCTCGAATGGAGCGCATGTCGTGCGTAGTTTGCCGGATCCAGCCCGGGAAAGACGGCTATCATGAATGGATCAGCCCCAGAGCGCCTTGCGAACGTTTTCGGGCCATTGATCCGTCTCCAGGCCATGCTGGGCAAAGAGCGCCAGAGCGATGCGCTCCAGACCGAAACCAACGCAGGCGGTGTGGGCGACCGAGCCGTCGGCAAGGTTGAGGCCCCATTTCGTGCCGAACGCGTCCTGATGGTAGTTGAAACTCATGCAGGCAGTCTTGTTGGTCTGCGAGGTGACGGGGATCAGCAGTTCGAATTTCAGGTTCTGGTCGCGCTGATTATTGGCGAGCAGGCGACCAGCCCTACCGAAGAACGGGTCGTTTGCGACGTCCAGTTCGACGTCCAGACCGACGGCCTTCATCATCTCGACGCCGCGATCCATCCAGGTCTGACGGAAGGTGGTGACATGGGCTTCCGTGCCCATGCACACATATTCGCGCATGCGGAACAGCTGCTGGCGGGCCGGATCCTTGGACGGCTCATGGCGGAAGCAGTAGGACTGCAGGTCGTAGAGACCGCCTTCTGCCGGCAATGGGCCGCGCTTGGCAATTGTCGGATACAGCGGATAGCATGCGGCCGGGGTGAGAGCGATATCGGTCGCCTTCTGTTCCTTGGCCCAGTCCTTGCCCTCTTCCATGCACTGGAGCAGGCTCAGATGGTCGTGGTCGTTGCCGCAGAAGGAGTGCACGGTGCCGGCGAGCTGCGGGAAGCTCTTCATGTAGCCGCTTTTTTCGAAATAGGCGCGGTTCATGCCCGGCGGGAAGCGGATGGCCTCGGCGCAGTCGCCGCCACCGAAGGTGTCGATCAGGCGCTCGAATGCGGCGATCACGTCTTCAAAGCGGCCGCTGCGGCCGTAGAGCCCATCAACACCCGTCTCTATCAGAAGACCGCTCTCGAAGAGACGGTCCAGAAAGCTTACCTGCATATCCATTTCCGTTACCCCAAAAGTCCGGTTTCTTGTTTGTGGACGAGAAGCATCGTCGACGTATTGCCGAGGATGCGGTCGTTGGAAATCATCAGCTCTGCCGAATGGGCATCGCGCAGGTGGCGGCCGAGGCTGAACGGCGTGCCATTCTTGTAGCCCATGATGCCGCAGATCCTCAGCGCCTGGTGGATGACCGGCAGGATCATCTCCGACGAGGCGATCTTGACGTTGTTCATCGCAACGGCGAAGCCCATCGAGGACAGCCGGTCGGGATCGCTCAGAGCCTGCTCATAGTTGCCGAGACCAGCCTTGATGTTCGAGCGAATGACCTGCAACTGGCTCGACATTTCCGCAAGCTGCACGAGGCCCGGAGGTGTCGTGCCGGGCGCCTTGCGGGCGGCGGCGCGGACGAATGTCTGGGCCTTTGTGAAGGCATCGACCGCGATGCCATACCAGAGAGCGCTCCACAGCAGATGCGAGCTTGCCAGCATCGATTGGGCAGCGATCTCCGCAAACGGCTTCGGCAGGATCTGTTCGGCAGGTGCCTCACCCTTAAAGAGGAAGCCGTCCGAGCAGGTGCCGCGCATGCCGAGCGTGTCCCAGACATGGGTCTGCTCAAGCGTATACTGGTCTTTCAGGAAGGCTGTCATGACCTGGTCGGTCGGCGGCGCATCCTTGTGGCTGCGCGAGGTGATCAGAATGGCATCGGCGTGCTTGCCGTAGGAAATGACGGTTGCATCCTTTTCCAGCCGGCAGCGATCGCCATCGACCTCGATCGCGCAAATGGAATTGCGCAAATTCCCGCCAATCCCGCCCTCGGTCGTCGCCGAGCCGAGCAGGAGTTGTTCGTTGCAGATCTTCTGCATGAAAGTACGATGCCATCCGGCGTCGACGCCATGGGAGACGAGGCTGGATACCTTGATCTGGTGCATGGCGAAGATCATCGCGCTGGCGGCGCAAGCCTGTGCGATGATGGTGCACAGTTCGGCGATCTCGGAAGTGCTGCGGCCCTCACCGCCACAGTCGACCGGGATCTGGATTCCCATCAGCCTTTCGGATTTCAGTGCATCGATGGCTTCGGCTGGAAAGCGTCCCGCCTTGTCGACTTCATCGGCATAGGCGGCGGCAATGGCTGCAACACGCGTGGCGCGAGCCTTGAGACTCTGGTCTGCCACCTTGGTGGAGAGGTCCATCAGGCGACCTTTCTATCCTCGAGGATCGATTGAACCGTTGTCTCGATCGCCGAGATACTGGCGAAGGACTTTCTGTTGAGAAGATGGTCGGGGAATTCCATGTCGAAGGTTTCTTCGAGGCCGAGCATCAGCTGTACGGAAGCAAAAGAGGAGAGGCCGACGGCATACAGGTCTGCACTGTCGGTGATGGTGTCCACTGCGACAGGCAGTCCACCAAGCTTGGCAAGAAGCGTGCGAATGGTCTCGTTCATCTATTTCCTCCATAGCGAATGCTCAAATCTATTGAGCGATTTCTTACAGAGGAAAGACGAAGGTTTCGCTAAGTGGTTTAGTAAAATTAGACTTACTTTCGGCGGTTGCACGCGCCAATTGCAGTTTTACCGGAAAAGGGTCCGGTTTCGCTTCTATATTTCGCGATATTCTTGTTCGTTCCCGTGCCGGTCCAAAATTGTGTATCGATCTGGCGCAGTTTCGTGCAGGGCGTTTTCGCCTGCGGCAACCTTGCCGAAGCCTCCGGGTAGATCGAGGATGTAGTGCGGTATGCAAAGGCCTGACACCTTGGATCGCAGCTCGCGCATGATGGCCTGGCCTTCGGAAATGGGCAGGCGGAAATGGCCCGTGCCCGGCGCCATGTCGGGATGATGGAGGTAATAGGGCTTGATGCGGGTTTCGACAAAGGCGCGCATCAGGGCCGCAAGGATGTCGGCGTTGTTGTTGATGCCCTTGAGCAGCACGCTCTGGCTGACCATGGCAAGACCCGCATCGATCAATCGGGCGCAAGCTGCGCGGACTTCCGAGGTCAGTTCGCGGGGATGATTGGAGTGCAGCGCGACATAAACCGTCTTCCCGCTGGCGTTCAGGGCGTCGATGAGTTCGGGGGTGATGCGTGCCGGATCCACGGCAGGGACCCGGGTGTGGATGCGGACCATCTTGACGTGTTCGATCGTCGAAAGCATGCGCATGACGTCGCGCAATCGACGCGGCGAGAGGATCAGCGGATCACCGCCGGTCAATATCACTTCCCAGATTTCGGAATGGGACCGGATGTAGTCGAGCGCAACAGCGAGTTGCTCCGGCGACATACTTCCATCCCCTTGCGGCCCGACCATTTCGCGGCGGAAGCAGAAACGGCAATAGACCGGACAGACATGCACCAGTTTGAGCAGTACCCGGTCCGGATAGCGGTGCACGATGCCTTCGACCGGGGAATGCGCATAGTCGCCGATCGGATCGGCGCGCTCGCCTTCGGTCTCGACGAGCTCGGCGGGTTGCGGAACATATTGTGCGGCGATCGGGTCGTTGGGATCATTCGGGTCAATCAAACCGGTGACGGTCGGCGTCAGCGCGATGGCATAGCGTGCAGCAACTTCTTCAAGCGCATCCGTCGCGTCGGCGGCAACAAGGCCCGCCGCTTTCAGGTCTTCGACACTGCGCAGCGATGTTTCAATCAAGGTGGGTCTCCGCGACGGGTGCCCAGATGACCTGTTCGATGCGCAAGGCGCCGGTTGCCAACATGACGAGGCGATCAAAGCCAAGCGCGATGCCGCAGGCTTCCGGCATGATGGCCAATGCGTCAAGGAAATCTTCGTCCAGCGGGTAGGTTTCGCCGTATACGCGCTGTTTTTCCTGCATTTCTGCTTCAAAGCGGCGACGCTGCTCGACCGGATCCGTCAATTCGCCAAAGGCATTGGCCAGTTCAACGCCGCAGGCATAAAGCTCGAAGCGTTCGGCGACGCGTGGATCGTCGGCGCAGGGGCGGGCAAGGGCGGCTTCAGCGACCGGATATCGGTCGAGAATGGTGGCGCGGCCGATGCCGAGCTTGGGTTCGATTTTCTCGACGATCACACGGCTGAACAGGTCTGCCCAGGTGTCGTCGTCGGCAATGCGGATACCGGCGAGGCGCATCTGATCCGCAAGGGCCCGCCTGTCGGTTTCACCGCTTGCCGAAATGGTGGCGAGCAGATCGATACCGGCATGGCGTTCGAACGCAGCCGCGACCGAAAGACGCTCGGGTTCGGCAAAAGGATCGACACTCATGCCGTTGTAGGTGAAGCTTGTGGTGCCGGTGGTCTTTGCCGCGAGTGTCAGGAGATCGCCGCAATCGGCCATCAGCGTTTCGTAGCTCTCCCCGACGCGGTACCATTCCAGCATGGTGAACTCTGGATGGTGGCGGGGGCCACGCTCCCGGTTTCTGTAGACATGGGCGAAGCAGGCTATGCGGGTCTCGCCCGCGGCCAGCAGTTTCTTGCAGGCAAACTCCGGCGACGTGTGCAGGTAAAGCGGCGCGGACGTTCCGTCATTGCCGATCGCGCTGGTCGCGAAAGCATGAAGATGCGCTTCATTGCCGGGAGAAACCTGCAGCGTTGCTGTGTCGACCTCGATGAAATCGTGCTCGGCAAAATGACTGCGGAATGCGGCCTGGATGCGGTTGCGGCCGAGCAGGAAAGGCCGCCTATCGGCATGGGCCGAGGGGGTCCACCACGCAGGCGACGAACGGCGACGGTCGGTCATTCCGGTTTCTCGGTCCTTATCTCAACACGGGCTGGCTATTTTGCCGAATTTAGGTTACGTGCGCCCAAGAAATTCGAAGACGTCACTACGGACGGCGGGTCGTCCTTTACGACGGGTCTATCGCAGATACAAGGAATTCCAATGGTCAAGGTTATCGCCTCTTCTGTCCGCAAGGGCAATGTCATCGACGTCGACGGCAAGCTTTACGTCGTTTTGACTGCCGAAAACTTCCACCCCGGCAAGGGCACACCCGTGACCCAGGTCAACATGCGCCGCATCGTCGATGGCGTGAAGGTGTCGGAACGCTGGCGCACGACAGAGCAGGTCGAGCGGGCTTTCGTCGAAGACGTCAACCACCAGTTCCTGTACGAAGACGGTGAAGGCTTCCACTTCATGAATCCGGAAAACTACGACCAGGTTGTCGTCGATGCGGAAACCATGGGTGACCAGAAGGCCTATCTGCAGGAAGGCATGGTCTGCATTCTGTCGATGCACGAAGGCATCGCCCTCGCGCTGCAACTGCCGCGCCACGTAACGCTCGAAATCACCGAGACCGAACCGGTCGTCAAGGGCCAGACGGCGTCTTCGTCCTACAAGCCGGCCATGCTGTCGAACGGCATCCGCACCAGCGTACCGCCGCATATCGACGCAGGTACCCGCGTCGTCATCGCGACGGAAGACAATTCCTACGTCGAGCGCGCCAAGAACTGATTTCGGTTCAACGAGCCTGAATTAAAAAACCCGGCGTCCTGGACGCCGGGTTTTTTCGTTTCGATGCATCCCGCTTCTGTTCGAAGCTGGATCGGTTGACATCAATTGATGCCGCCGAGGCACATGTACTTGATCTCGGTATAGTCATCGGTGCCGTATTTCGAGCCTTCGCGGCCGAGACCGGACTGCTTGATGCCGCCGAAGGGTGCTGTCTCGGTGGAGATCAGGCCAGTATTGATGCCGACCATGCCATATTCCAGGGCTTCGGCGACGCGGAAGATCTTGGCCATGTCCTTGGAATAGAAATAGGAGGCAAGGCCGAACTCGGTTGCGTTGGCCAGTTCAATGACTTCCTCTTCGGTATCGAACCTGAACAGCGGTGCGACAGGACCGAAGGTTTCCTCGGTCGCGACCTTCATGTCGGTCGTGACGCCGGTCAGGATCGTCGGTTCGAAGAAAAGATCACCTGCCGCCGAGCTTTTCCCGCCGAGCGCGACCTTGGCGCCCTTGGAGACGGCGTCAGCGACGTGTTCCTTGACCTTCTTGATCGCATTGCTGTCGATCAGCGGACCGGTCGTCACGCCTTCGGCGAAGCCGTCGCCGACCTTCAGCTGGTTGACCTTCTCCGCGAGCTTGGCGGCGAAGGCATCGTAGACGCCTGCCTGCACGTAGAGGCGGTTGGCACAGACGCAGGTCTGGCCGGCATTGCGATACTTGGAGATCATCGCGCCTTCGACGGCCGCATCGAGGTCGGCGTCGTCGAAGACGATGAAGGGTGCATTGCCGCCAAGTTCCAATCCCAGCTTCATGATCTGATCCGCACCCTGGCGCATCAGGATCCGGCCGACATTGGTCGAACCCGTGAAGGTCAGCTTGCGGACCTTGTCATTGGCGCAGAATTCCTGACCGACCATTGCGGCATCCGTGGAGGTCAGCACCGAGAACAGGCCGCCGGGCAGGCCGGCACGCTCGGCGAGAATGGCGATGGCCAAAGCCGAAAGCGGCGTTTGGGCAGCCGGTTTGGAGACCATGGCACAGCCGACCGCGAGCGCCGGTGCGACCTTGCGGGCCAGCATGGCGTTGGGGAAGTTCCACGGCGTGATGGCGCCGACGACACCGACGGGCTGCTTGACCACCAGAATGCGCTTGTCAGGCTGATGGCCGGGGATGACGTCGCCATAGACTCGCTTGGCTTCCTCGGCGAACCATTCGACGTAAGATGCGCCGTACAGGATTTCGCCGCGGGCCTCCGGCCATGGCTTGCCCATCTCCATGGTCAGGATCGTGGCGAGGTCGTCTGCATTGGCAACCATCAGGTCATTGAGCTTCCTGAGGACGGCAGCACGTTCCTTGCCGGTTTTTTTCGCCCATGCCTTCTGGGCGCTATGGGCGGCATCAATGGCCTTGACCACCTCGGTCTTGCCGAGATTGGGCAGCGTGGCGACAATTTCGCCGGTTGCCGGGTTGGTGACGTCGAAAGTCTTGCCGTCCGATGCCTTGGCGACCCATTCGGCGCCGACAAGCGCCTTGTCGGTGACCAGGGTCGGGTCTTTCAGTTTTGAGGTCAGGAGGTTCGAAATGGTCATGCCTTTGCCTCCGCCGCGACGGCGCGGATCGATGCTTCGATGATGTCGAGCGCTTCGTTGAACACCTCGTCCTGTATGGTGATCGGCGCAAGGAAGCGCACCACATTGCTGTAGACGCCGCATGTGAGAAGGATGAGGCCCTTGTCCAGCGCCTTCAGGCGTACGGCATTGGTAAAATCGGCATCCGGCTTGTGCGAGTTCGGCAGGCCGAACTCAACCGCATTCATGAAGCCGAGGCCGCGGATGTCCATGATTTGCGGAATGTCGCCGCGCAGGCTTTCAAGGCGCTGCTTGAGGCGGTTGCCGAGTTGGTTGGCGCGGTCGCAGAGTTTTTCTTCCTCGATGACGTCCAGAACTGCGTGGGCGGCGGCGATCGCCAATGGATTGCCGGCATAGGTGCCACCAAGGCCGCCGGGGCCGGGCGCGTCCATCAGTTCGGCGCGGCCGGTGACTGCCGAGAGCGGGAAGCCGCCGGCCAAGCTTTTCGCCATCGTGGTCAGGTCCGGGACGACGTCATAGTGGTCCATGGCGAACATCTTGCCGGTTCGCGCGAAACCGGTCTGGACCTCGTCCGCCACCAGCAGAATACCATGCTGGTCGCAGATCTCGCGCAATGCCTTCATCAGCGAGCGTGGAACTTCATAGAAGCCACCTTCGCCCTGAACGGGTTCCAGAATGATCGCCGCAACGCGCTTGGGATCGACATCGGCCTTGAACAGCTTGTCGAGGACATCGAGCGAGGTTTCGACATCGATGCCGTGCAGTTCAAGCGGGAAGGGGACGTGGTAGACGTCGCCCATCATCGGGCCGAAGCCAACCTTGTAGGGGACGACCTTGCCGGTCAGCGACATGCCGAGGAAGGTGCGGCCGTGGAAACCGCCGGTAAATGCGATGACTGCGGAGCGGTTGGTGGCGCAACGGGCGATCTTGATGGCGTTTTCTACCGCTTCGGCGCCGGTGGTGGCGAAAATGGTCTTCTTCTCGAAGTTGCCCGGTGTCAGCTTGTTCAGGCGCTCGGCCAGCGCGACGTAGTTTTCGTATGGCACGACCTGATGGCAGGTGTGGGTGAAGCGGTCGAGTTGCTTCTTGACCGCCTCGATCACCTTCGGATGACGATGACCAGTGTTGAGCACGGCGATGCCACCGGCGAAGTCGATATAGCGGTTGCCTTCAACGTCCCAGATCTCCGAGTTCTCGGCCTTGTCGGCATAGATCTGCGTCGTCATGCCAACACCGCGC
The DNA here is from genome assembly GCF_021729845.1 of Rhizobium sp. SL42. Lineage (NCBI taxonomy): Bacteria > Pseudomonadati > Pseudomonadota > Alphaproteobacteria > Hyphomicrobiales > Rhizobiaceae > Rhizobium > Rhizobium sp. SL42. Next base: position 15,813 of record NZ_CP063397.1, on the reverse strand, counting down.
GAGATGGCGTCGTTCTTGCGCGCTGAAATTTCGGAATTCTTCATCGTAAAGGTCCTCTCTGGATGGGCCATCGGCGTCGGTTCTTCGGTCCGATCATTGCTCTTGCATATTTCCTACATTTTTTCTGTAGACTTGCAATATGGTTTGCCGCAATTATTACCGGGCGCAGTGACGTCGTGCGGTAGGACCTGAACTCATGGATGATATCCGTTTCAAGATTGCTGAGGCCGCGAGGATGGCAGGCGTATCGCCGTCAACTTTGCGGCTTTGGGAAACGCAGGATCTGATCCAGCCGATCCGCACGCCGAAAGGCCAGCGGCTTTACGATCGCGCACTGGTGGACCGGTTGAAGACAATTTCCTGGCTGCGGAGCGAAAAGGGACTGAATCCGGCTGCAATCCGGGAGAGCTTGCGCGGCGAGGCTGTCGCGGTGGAACCCGAGATCACATCATTCGAGCCGGAAGATGCCGGCGATCCCGCCAGTTTTCCTGTTGGCCTGAAGATTCGCCGCTTGCGCCGAGAAGCCGGCAAGACCCTGGAGGCCGTCGCGCAGAAAACCGGCGTGTCGGTGTCGCAGCTTTCAACATTCGAGCGCACCTCGCAAGGGCTGTCCTTCACGGCCTTGCATGAGGTCGCCAGCTGTCTTGGCACCACCGTCGCGTCCCTGAGTGGCCAGGAGCAGGGGCAGGGAGGCGAATCGCTCATTCGGGACGGAAAGTGGCCATCCTGGCCTGCAACGTCATCCGGCGTTGCCATCCAGGTGCTGGCCGAGGGACGCAACCAGATGGAGTGCAATCGCTTCCAGCTTGCGCCTGGCGCGTCAAGCGAAGGAGCTTATCAGCACGCCGGCGAAGAATTCATCCACATGCTGTCGGGCAGCCTGGAAATCATCCTGGATGGAGACTGCTTCTTCGAACTGCATGCCGGCGACAGCTTCTATTTCGAAAGCCGCAGGCCGCATTCCTGGCGCAACACGGCAAGCAGCGAGACGGTTCTGATCTGGATCAATACACCCGCGACATTCTGATCGGATGCTTCTGTTGCCATTTGGCACATAAAAAAAGCCCGGCTGCCATTTCTGGCGCCGGGCTTTTTCGGATGCATGTCTATTACATCGTCTTGGCGGTTTTCGCGTCGAAGGCGTAGCCGCCGCCGATCGCAACGTTCAAGTTGACATAGTCGGTGGCCATCTGCTGGACGGCGGCTGCCAGATTTGCGCGGGCGCTATCGACCGAGCGCTGAGCGTCGAGAACGTCGAGCAGCGACGATGCGCCATCACGGTAGCTTGCCGTCGAGAGGGACAGGGCTTCCTGGTAAGAATTCACCGTCGCGTTGAGTGCGGACACCGTCCGGCGCGTACGGCTGATCGAAGCCAGGGCATTTTCCACGTCTTCAACGGCCGAGAGTACGGTCTGCTTCCAGGCCAGATACTGTTCGCGGGCCGAAGAGTTGGCAATGTCGACATTGGCCTTCAGGCGGCCGCCGTCGAAGATCGGCAGGGTCAGGCTCGGGCCGAAGGACCAGGGGGTGACGCCGCCGCTTGCCGCGCTGGTGGCGATGATGCTGGACGAGATCGTGCCGCTGAGGGAGATCGACGGATAAAGCTGTGCCTCCGCGACGCCGATCTGGGCAACGGCTGCGGCCAGATTGCGTTCTGCGGCGCGGATGTCCGGACGATTGCGAACCAGGTCGGCCGGGACGCCGGCGCTGACACTGCGACGTGCGTAAGGCTGCGATGCACCCTTCTGCAGATCGGCGACCAGCGAAGATGCCGGAAGACCAAGCAGCAGGGCGATGCGATGTGCCGATGCGCGGAAGCTTGTTTCGAGGCCCGGGATTTCAGACAGGGTCGAATTCACCAGACCTTCGGACTGAACAACATCGAGACGCGATGCAGCGCCTGCCTCAAGCTGAAGCTTGGTCAGGTCCAGCGTTTCGCGGCGGGACGCCAGGCTCTTTTTGGCAATGGCGATTCGCTCCTGGAAGAAGCGGGCATCGATATAGGCTGTGGCAATGCTGGAAAGATATGTCAGGCGAGCAACGTCGGCGCTGGCGTAGGCTGCATCGAGTGTTGCCTTGGAGCTTTCCTTGGTCCGGCGATACTGGCCGAACAGGTCAAGCACCCAGGAAGCGCTCAAGCCGCCGGAGCTGGTCGATGTTGTGGCCTGCGATTGGCCGGAATAGGCACCGCGGCCTGTCTGACGCGAGGTTTCCTGCGACGCGGACAGGTCAAGCCGGGGCTTGGCGCTCGCATCGGCGGCAAGGTAGCTCGCTTCGGCGGCGGTAATGCGTTCAAGGGCCTGGAGCACATCGAGGTTCTGGTTCATGCCCTGCTCGACCAGCGAATTCAACCTTGGATCGTTGAATGCGGTCCACCAGGCAACGGTCGACACGTCGCCATTCGCTTCTTTGCCGCCTTCGGCAAACTTGCCCGGCAACGGGGTCTCTGGCGCGGTGTGATCAGGACCGGTCACGCAGCCGGAAAGTAGAAGCATCGCGAGGGGAGCGGCTATGCGAATAGAACCCATCATCTTTTCCTAGATCTTTCACCCAAGTTACGGACCGCAGCCTGATTCGTTCATGAGAGCGCGGTTGCGTGAATTTATGCTTAATTATTATGTCGGCTTTCCCCGAAAGCCGACACAATGTTTCCTTAACCTATCAACACAGAGATCAAGATGACAGGGGGGGCGTGCGTTTTTCCCTGCTGGAAAGCTTGCGAATGATGACAAAGAACGATGGCACGAAGAAAATTCCGAGTGCCGTCGCAGTCAGCATGCCGCCAAGTACGCCAATACCGATCGAATTCTGCGCTGCCGAACCGGCACCCGTTGCGATTGCAAGTGGCACAACCCCAAGAATGAAGGCCAGCGATGTCATGATGATCGGGCGCAGACGAAGCTTTGCGGCTTCGAGTGTCGCTTCGATCAGGCCAACACCCGCCGCTTGCCTGTCCTTGGCAAATTCCACGATGAGAATCGCGTTCTTTGCCGCAAGGCCGATCGTCGTCAGCAGGCCCACCTTGAAGTAGACGTCGTTCGACTGGCCGAACAGTGAAGCGGCAGCTACGGCGCCGAGAACGCCGACCGGCACAGCCATGATGACCGAGAACGGGATTGACCAGCTTTCGTAGAGGGCTGCCAGGCATAGGAAGACGATCAGTACCGAAAGGGCATAGAGCATCGGTGCCTGAGATCCCGACAGACGTTCCTGGTAGGAAATGCCCTGCCAGGCCACGGTATAGCCGCCGCCAAGTTCGGCGGTCAGCTGTTCCATTGTGTCCATCGCGGTGCCCGAGCTGACACCCGCACCGGCCGCGCCCTCGAGCGAGATTGCGCCGATCCCGTTGTAACGGTCGAGGTTCGGTGCGCCGGTGATCCATTGCAGGTTGGTGAAGGCCGAGAAGGGGACCATCTCGCCGGTGCCGTTGCGGGCAAACCATTCGTTGATGGAATCCGAGCGCATGCGATAGGGCGCGTCACCCTGAACGATCACCGGCTTCAGCTCGCTGTTGAGCGTGAAGTCGTTGACATCGCGTCCGGCAAAGATCGTCGACAGCATCGAATTGACGGTGGCGAGATCGAGCCCCATCGCTCCCATCTTTTCCTGGTCGAGGAGGATCTTCAGCTGGCTTTCGGACGGCGGGCTGTTGGAACGCAGCGAGCTGACATTCGCATTGCTTCCGCCGGCCTGGATCAGTTTCTGGGACGCTGCCGTCAGGGCTTCGGTACCATTCTTGCCGCTGTCGACGAGATACATAGAGAAGCCGCTCGAATTGCCGAGACCCGGAATCGCCGGAGGCTGCAACGGGAAGACCATCGCGTCACGCAGGGTGAAGAAATAGCCCATCGCGCGCTGGACCACTGCAGACGCAGCCTGGTCCGGCGACTTTCTCAGGTCGAAGTCCTTCAGCTTGGCGAAGACCATCGCGTAGTTCTGGCCCGAGCCGGTAAAGCTGAAGCCGGATACCGCGAACACGTCCTGGATCGAGTCCTTTTCCTTCTCCAGATAGAAGTCCTCGATCTTCTTGATGACTTCTTCCGTCCGCGCAGTTGTGGCGCCGTTCGGAAGCTGGACAATCGTCATCAGCACGCCCTGGTCTTCCTGTGGCAGGAAGGAGGTCGGCATGCGGATGAAGAACCAGGCGCACCCGGCGATGACGACAGCAAACATCAGCATCACGCGCATTGGGCGCTTCAAGAGATAAGCGATCGACGAAACATAGCTGTTGGTCGTCTTTTCGAAGTTGCGGTTGAACCAGCCGGCCAAACCGCGCTTTTCCGCCGTGTGGTCGATTGGCTTCAGCATCGTGGCGCAGAGTGCCGGCGTCAGCACGATGGCAACGAGTGCCGACAGCAGCATTGCCGATATGATGGTCACCGAGAACTGGCGATAGATGATACCGGTCGAACCGCCGAAGAACGCCATCGGGATGAAGACCGCGGTGAGCACCAGCGCGATGCCGACGATGGCACCGGTGATTTCACCCATGGACTTCTCGGTCGCTTCAAGCGGCGACAAGCCTTCTTCCGACATGATGCGTTCGACGTTTTCGACGACGACGATCGCGTCGTCGACGAGAAGGCCGATGGCCAGCACCATGGCAAACATCGTCAATGTGTTGATCGAGTAGCCCGTCAACGCGAGGATGCCGAAGGTTCCCAGCAAAACGACAGGTACCGCAATCATCGGAATGATCGTTGCGCGCAGGTTCTGCAGGAAGATCAGCAACACGAAGAACACCAGCACGATCGCTTCGATCAGCGTGTGGACAACCTTCTCGATCGAAAGCTGAACAAATGGCGTCGTGTCGTAGGGGTAGGTGATGACGACATTTTCAGGCAGGCTGGCAGTTACCGCACCCAGGGCAGCCTTGACGCGGGCAGCTGTGTCGAGGGCATTCGCGCCGGTAGCTAGGTTCACGGCAAAGCCGGTTGCCGGCTTGCGGTTGGAGCGGGTGTTCGTCGAATATTCTTCCTGGCCGATCTCGATACGCGAGACATCGCTGAGGCGGACGGTTGCGCCGTCGGTTTCAACCTTGAGAATGATCGATTCAAAATCGGCAACCGTCTGCAACTGGCTCTGCGCCGTGACCGTGACATTCAGCTGCTGACCCTGAGCGACCGGCTGGCCGCCGATCGAGCCGACGGATACCTGGGTATTCTGGGCCTCGATGGCGGACGTGATGTCGCTTGGCGTCAGCTGGAACTTGTTGAGCTTGAGCGGGTCAAGCCAGACGCGCATGGCGTAGCCGGTGCCGAAGATCTGGATGCTGCCGACGCCTTCCAGCCGCTTGATCTGGTCCTCGATCTGGCTGGTGAAGATATCGCCGAGTTCAACCGGGCTGCGCTTGCCGTCGGTCGACACGAGCGCGCCAACCAGCAGAATGCTGGAAGTCGACCGGGTGACCGAAAGCCCCGTCGTCTGAACCACATCCGGCAGCTGCGACTGCACGAGTTGCAGCTTGTTCTGCACCTGGACCTGGGCGATGTCCGGGTCGATGGTGTTGCCGAAGGTCAGCGTGACGGTTGCGGATCCAGTGCTCGATGACGAGGTCATGTAGGTGAGATCATCAAGGCCGGTCATGCCGTCCTCGATGATGGATGTCACCGACTTTTCAACTGTTTCGGCGCTGGCGCCGGTATAGGTTGCGGAAATGCGAACCGTCGTCGGCGCGATTTCCGGATATTGGGCGATCGACAATGTCGAGATCGCCAAAGCGCCTCCCAACATGATGATGATCGCGATCACCCATGCAAAGATCGGGCGACGGATGAAATACTTGGCCATTGGTTATCCCTTAACGCCTGTTGTGCCTAGCCGGAGCGCGATTACGGTTGCGCTGCAGGGGCGGCGGCGGGCGCCGCGGTTTCAACGACGAATCCCTGATCATTGATTGTGGCTTCGACCGGCTGGACAGGCGCGCCGTCACCGATCCACTGGAAACCGTCCACGATCAGCTTGTCGCCGTCCTTGATGCCGGAAGCCACCAGCCAATTGTTGCCGGAGATCTGGCTGTCAGCGAAGGTGCGGGTTTCGACCTTGTTCTCGGCGGTGACGAATTTCGCGTTCAGTTCGCCCTGGGCGTTGCGGGTGGCGGCGCGCTGGGGAATGAGGAAGCCGTTTTCTGTGCCAACCGTGACCGTGGCGCGGACATACATGCCGGGCAGGATGAGGTTGTCCGGATTGTCGAACACTGCACGGATGGAGAAGGTACCGGTCGTCTGGCTGACCGCCATTTCCGACATGTCGAGCTTGCCGACGATCGGATACTGCTGACCATCTTCCAGCGTGAGGCGGATATCGGCCCTCTGGTCGCCCGACTGATCGACGCGGCCTGCCTTGATGGCTTCGCGCAGGCGCAGGAGATTGACGCTGGATTCGGTCAATTCAATGTAGATCGGGTCGAGGCGACGCAAAGTCGTCAGGGCATCTGTCTGGTTGGCCGTCACAACGTTGCCGATGGAGAAGGCCGATACGTTCGTGACACCTTCGAAAGGAGCACGGATCTCGGTCAGGTTGAGATTGATTTCGGCGGCGCGCAGGGCGGCTTTCGCCTGGGCCACATCGGCCTGGGCCTGCAGAAGCGTTACGCGGGCATTTTCAAGCTCGACCTGCGTTGCACCGCTGTTGACCAGGCGTTCCTGACGGGCCAGGTTCGACTGTGCGGTCGGTACGCTGGCTTCGGCCTTTTCAAGGCTTGCCTGGGCCTGGGCGACTTCCGCGCGATAGCTGTCGTCTTCAATCTTGAAGAGCAGGTCGCCGGCCTTGACTTCGCTGCCTTCCTTGAAGGCGATTTCCTTGATCACGCCGCTGACACGCGGGCGGATTTCCGCAGTCTGGAAAGCGGAGGCGCGGCCGGGCAGGGTGGATGTCAGGGGATGAGGCGCCTGCTTCATCAGCACCACGCTGACCGGTGACGGTGGCTTTTCGCCGCCGGGTGCGCCCGCGGCATTCTGTTCTGTGCCGGAATCGCTGCAGCTGGCAAGCGCCGCCGCGCAGAGTACGAGGACGGATGTGAGCTTAAGACGTCGTGTCATAGGGGGTTCCAAAGCGAGAATGACGAAAGGCATCTTGCGAAGCAAATCCCATGCCCATTCCGGAGCCTTGAGAGCTGCTACGCCCGATGCCGCGACTGCCGCCCCGTCCCAAGGGCAGCAAATGTGAAGTGACGTATGTTAAGTTTCATCACTTGGCAAGAGGTGAGCGCAAGGCGATGTCAATAAGATTGACGACTTCCTTACACCGTGTTGCCAATTTATCGGCATTTTCCATCCCGAGCATGACAGGGTGGATCACACATGCGAGAGCATCAAACGTGGCGCCGGCATACCGGTGAATGTCCGTGACATGGTACAGGCCTTGGCTTTTGCCGGCGCGAATGATCTCGGCGATTGTCTCGACCACCATTTCGCGGAAGCGCTCGCCGCAATCTAGTTCTTCCCGGATGGTCACCTGGATCATCTCGAAGACGAAGGGTGCGTCTTTCTGGTCAGCAAGATGCTCGTCCATCAGGTGACGGGCAAGCTCATAGAGCCGAACGGGGGCGGGCTTGTTTTGATCAAGGACCTTCAGTTCATTGATGGTTTCCTGGATCGCGCGGGTTGCAATCGCGTCCACCAGGCTTGCCTTTGTGCGAAAATGCTTGAAGACATTGGCCGGCGACATCGACAGTTCTGCTGCGATGTCGGCGATCGTGACGCTGGCATAACCATGTAGGCGAAACAGGTTTTCGGCCATGTTCAGAATATCTTCGCGCGTTTCCTCTGCAGGTCGGCGCGAACGGCGCGGCGCTGGGTGCCGCTCAGGCATAGCCTGAGCAGAACTGTTCTTCATGCATTTGTCGAAGCCTGATGACACGATTGCTCATATCTCCGGAAAGTAGCTGGCAAGATTTTCACGGACCCGATCCTTCGGTGTCGCGCCGCGATCGTCGGGGACAAATGTCTGTCCTGTGATCGCTTCATAGGCTTTTATATAGACCCTCGACGTATCTTCGACCAGCGCCTGCGGAATTTCGGGGATTTTGTCCTTGTAGGGATCGCAGCGTTCCGCAACCCAGGCGCGGACGAAATCCTTGTCAAAGCTTGCCGGCCGGGTGCCGTCTTCAAAGGCTTGCTGATAGCTGTCGGCGATCCAGTAACGGCTGCTGTCGGGCGTGTGAATTTCATCCGCAAGGATGATGGTGCCATTCTCGTCGGTGCCAAATTCGTATTTGGTATCGACCAGGATCAGGCCCCTGGCGGCTGCGAGCTTCTGGCCCCTGGCAAAAAGCGCCAGCGCATATTGTGAGAGCGTCTGCCACTGTTCGAC
>NZ_CP063397.1:0-2500 GCF_021729845.1 Rhizobium sp. SL42 | reverse complement strand
TGGTTCTCCGCGAAAACTATTTAGGTAGTGCGTCGACCGAATACCCTCGGGGGTAGAGCACTGGATGGGCTATGGGGACTCACCGTCTTACTGATCCTAACCAAACTCCGAATACCGAGGAGTACTAGTCGGCAGACACACGGCGGGTGCTAACGTCCGTCGTGAAGAGGGCAACAACCCTGACCTCCAGCTAAGGTCCCCAAGTCATGGCTAAGTGGGAAAGGATGTGAGGATCCCAAAACAACCAGGATGTTGGCTTAGAAGCAGCCATCATTTAAAGAAAGCGTAACAGCTCACTGGTCTAAATAAGGGTCTTTGCGCCGAAAATGTAACGGGGCTAAAGCCATGCACCGAAGCTGAGGATACGTCGCAAGACGTGTGGTAGCGGAGCGTTCCGTAAGCCTGTGAAGGGGTACCCGTGAGGGGCCCTGGAGGTATCGGAAGTGCGAATGTTGACATGAGTAACGATAAAGGGGGTGAGAGACCCCCTCGCCGAAAGACCAAGGGTTCCTGCTTAAAGTTAATCTGAGCAGGGTTAGCCGGCCCCTAAGGCGAGGCAGAAATGCGTAGTCGATGGGAACCACGTTAATATTCGTGGGCCTGGTGGTAGTGACGGATCGCACAAATCGTACATTCTTATTGGATTGAATGTGCGGTGGAGCGGTTCCAGGAAATAGCTCCACCCTATAGACCGTACCCGAAACCGACACAGGTGGTCAGGTAGAGTATACCAAGGCGCTTGAGAGAACTATGCTGAAGGAACTCGGCAAATTGCACGCGTAACTTCGGAAGAAGCGTGACCCCATTTTACGCAAGTGAGATGGGGTGGCACAGACCAGGGGGTAGCGACTGTTTATCAAAAACACAGGGCTCTGCGAAGTCGCAAGACGACGTATAGGGTCTGACGCCTGCCCGGTGCTGGAAGGTTAAAGGGAGAGGTGCAAGCTTTGAACTGAAGCCCCAGTAAACGGCGGCCGTAACTATAACGGTCCTAAGGTAGCGAAATTCCTTGTCGGGTAAGTTCCGACCTGCACGAATGGCGTAACGACTTCCCCGCTGTCTCCAGCATAGACTCAGTGAAATTGAATTCCCCGTGAAGATGCGGGGTTCCTGCGGTCAGACGGAAAGACCCCGTGCACCTTTACTATAGCTTTACACTGGCATTCGTGTCGGCATGTGTAGGATAGGTGGTAGGCTTTGAAGCTTGGACGCCAGTTTGAGTGGAGCCATCCTTGAAATACCACCCTTATCGTCATGGATGTCTAACCGCGGTCCGTTATCCGGATCCGGGACAGTGTATGGTGGGTAGTTTGACTGGGGCGGTCGCCTCCGAAAGAGTAACGGAGGCGCGCGATGGTGGGCTCAGACCGGTCGGAAATCGGTCGTCGAGTGCAATGGCATAAGCCCGCCTGACTGCGAGACTGACAAGTCGAGCAGAGACGAAAGTCGGTCATAGTGATCCGGTGGTCCCGCGTGGAAGGGCCATCGCTCAACGGATAAAAGGTACGCCGGGGATAACAGGCTGATGACCCCCAAGAGTCCATATCGACGGGGTTGTTTGGCACCTCGATGTCGGCTCATCGCATCCTGGGGCTGGAGCAGGTCCCAAGGGTTTGGCTGTTCGCCAATTAAAGCGGTACGTGAGCTGGGTTCAGAACGTCGTGAGACAGTTCGGTCCCTATCTGCCGTGGGTGTAGGAATATTGACAGGATCTGTCCCTAGTACGAGAGGACCGGGATGGACATATCTCTGGTGGACCTGTTGTCGTGCCAACGGCATAGCAGGGTAGCTATATATGGAATGGATAACCGCTGAAGGCATCTAAGCGGGAAACCAACCTGAAAACGAGTATTCCCTATCAGAGCCGTGGAAGACTACCACGTTGATAGGCCGGGTGTGGAAGTGCAGCAATGCATGAAGCTTACCGGTACTAATAGCTCGATTGGCTTGATCGTTCTCATTGACCATGCTCATCGGCCGCCTCAGCGGCGGCGATGAAGCCAAAAACGTGTTCATATCTCAAAACGAAGTCGAAACGACTTCTACCAGCTTCTCTTTTATTGCCCTTAGCTGACCTGGTGGTTATTGCGGGGTGGCTGCACCCGTTCCCATTCCGAACACGGCCGTGAAACGCCCCTGCGCCAATGGTACTCCGTCTCAAGACGCGGGAGAGTAGGTCGCTGCCAGGTCTGCTAAAGGCAAACATAAATCTTCTCTAAACATTCTACGGCCCTTGAGCCGATCAGGGGTCGCCAAAAGCGACCCTTATTCGTTTGTAGAATACGCAAAACACAGGGTTGGATCAGAGGCTTCGGCTTCGTGCCAACCTTACAGGAGACAAAACCTTCGGTTTTGCTCCGGCACAGTCCGTCATCGCATAGCGATGACGTAATCGCGACATTCGGCAAAGCCGAATGCGCTTGGCGCGGGGTGGAGCAGCCCGGTAGCTCGTCAGGCTCATAACCTGAAGGCCGCAGGTTCAAATCCTGCCCCCGCAACC